>JAKFUQ010000016.1 GCA_021732645.1 Rhizobacter sp.
GGCGGGGGTCGGGGCGGCCTTCACCGGTCTTGAAGTTGGCCTGGCAGCGGCGGCAGACGTACATCTTCGAGCTCGACATCATGGGCTTGATGCCGGGCTCGGACGAGGGCCGGGCGGCCGAATATTCGGCCTGGGTCTGCCGCAGCTTGATGTTTTCAGCGCTGTTGGCGGCCGCAGTGGCCGTTGAATTGGCGGTGGTTTTGCTTCGTTGTGTGGCCATGGCGCGGGAGTGAACCTCTCAGGTTGAGCCGGCACGTCGGGGCACGAACGTACCAACGAAAACCCTTATTGTCCCTGCTGTGACCAAATCCCGCTGGCACGGGGTGATCTTCGAGGTGTGAGCAGGCGTTACGGGCGCCCGTGACGGCTGTGCTCCGTGGTCCGGTCATGCCTGCCGCGCATCGATCGGCAGCGCCACGCCGCAGGCTTCCAGCGCCTGGGCCACCGTGCCACGGCTGGCGGGCTTGGGCAAGAAGGCATCGCAGCCGGCCAGTTCGGCACGCACGCGTTCGAGGGGGCGCGCCGAGCCGGTGACGACGATCAGCGCACACACGCTGTCGTGGGCATGGACGGGAGGTGCCTTGACGCGGCTGCACAGGTCGTGGCTGGCAGGCCCCGCCGAGCCGTCGAAGATGATGCTCAGGAAAGCCACGGCGTAGCGCTTGGCCGCCAGCATGCGCACCGCCTGCATCGTGCTTTGCACCGGGTGCGTGCGAAAGCCAAAGGCTTCCAGCAGTGCGCACAGCTGGACGCGGGCCGCGTCGTCGCTCTCCAGCACCAGCGCGTCGGCGGGCGTCGCCGTCGTCACGGGCTGGCCCTTGTTGGCCAGCACCTTGCGCCGCACCTGCGCGCGCCGCTGCACCTTGGTGGACGCCTTGGCGTCGGGGGCGGTGTTCGCAGGTGCGGCGGGAGTGGTGCTGCGGCGTGCTTGCGGCGGCGTAGCAGCTGCTGCTCGCTTGGCCAGGGCCTGTGGCGGCTGCGCGTCGGGGTCGGACACGATCACGCCCGGTGGCAGCGGGTTGGCAGGCGTCGCGTCGTCGTCGGGCGCCGACATCGCCTCGACCTCGCGCAGTGTCAACGGGGGCAGCGGTGGCGGCAGCGGCGCGTCGGGTTCGTGCATCGCGGCGGCATGGGCAGGTTCGGCCTGCGCATCCAGCCCGCCGGTGCGCGAATTGAACCAGCGCCGCAGTTCTGGCGCGTCCAGGTGCACCGATGGCGTGGTGTCGGCGTCCAGCTCCATCTCGGTCAGGTCGACGAAGGTCTCAGCGGGTCGTTTTGCCGCGCCGTGCAGCGTGGAGCCACAGGTGCTGCAGATGCCGGCGTCGGGCAGATTCAGCCGTACACACGCCGGGCACACATTGAACGGGGTCATGCACCCCATTCTGGACTGGTCATTTCTGGACGCAATCCCCCATTGTTGCGACCCGTGCCGCGTCAGGTGTGCCGCGTGCGGGCACCCGCGAGCGCATTCGCACGGATGGCGGCGATGGCTTCGGCATAGCGCCCGCCGCTGAACACCGCCGAGCCGGCGACCAGCGTGTCGGCCCCGGCATTGCCGACGCGCTGGGCGTTGTCGGCCTTGACGCCGCCATCGACTTCGAGCCAGATGTCGCGGCCGGTCGCATCGATGCGCTGGCGCACGGCGTCGATCTTGGTCAGCACATGTTCGATGAAGCTCTGCCCACCGTAGCCGGGGTTGACCGACATCAGCAGCACCAGGTCAAGTTGATCGAGCACATGGTCCAGGCATTGCAGCGGCGTGGCCGGGTTGAGCACCAGCCCGGCCTTCACACCGAACGAGTGGATCAGCTGGATGGTGCGGTCGACGTGTTCGCTGGCCTCGGGGTGGAACGAGATGATGGCCGCGCCCGCTTGCGCAAACATCGGGATCAGCGCATCGACCGGCTTGACCATCAGGTGCACGTCGATGGGCACCGGCTGGCCGTCTTTCACCGCATAGGGCTTGATCGCCTGGCAGACCAGCGGGCCGACGGTGAGGTTGGGCACGTAGTGGTTGTCCATCACGTCGAAATGGATCACGTCTGCACCGGCGGCGATCACCGCGGTGACTTCCTCACCCAGGCGGGCGAAGTCGGCAGACAGCAGGCTGGGCGCAATGCGCATGGTCGGGCTGGGCATGGGGACTCTTTTCTAAGGCGAGCGGCGTGGGCCGCGACGTGCCCCTGGGCACAGGGGGTCAAGACGCGATTTTCCCGCCGTTCGCGCGTTGGTGCGCGGTCTTTTGCATCATGGCTGCGCGGCGCCGGTGCGCAAGGGTGTCAGCTGCCAAACGCTGCGATCCCCGTCATCGCCCGGCCGAGGATCAGCGCGTGGATGTCGTGCGTGCCTTCGTAGGTGTTGACCACTTCGAGGTTGACCAGGTGGCGCGCGATGCCGTACTCGTCGCTGATGCCATTGCCGCCGAGCATGTCGCGCGCCATGCGGGCGATGTCGAGCGACTTGCCGCAGGCGTTGCGCTTGAGCATCGAGGTGATCTCGGGCGACGCCGTGCCTTCGTCCTTCATGCGGCCCAGCCGCAGGCAGGCCTGCAGGCCGAGCGCGATCTCGGTCTGCATGTCGGCCAGCTTTTTCTGGATCAATTGGTTGGCCGCCAGCGGCCGGCCGAACTGCTGCCGGTCCAGCACGTACTGGCGCGCGCGGAACCAGCAGTCTTCCGCGGCGCCGAGTGTTCCCCAGGCGATGCCATAGCGCGCGCTGTTCAGGCAGGTGAACGGGCCCTTCAGCCCGCGGATGTCGGGGAAGGCGTTCTCCTCGGGGCAGAACACTCCGTCCATCACGATCTGCCCGGTGATGCTGGCGCGCAGCCCGACCTTGCCGTGCAGCGCCGGCGCGCTGAGGCCGGCCGTGCCCTGGTCGAGGATGAAGCCGCGGATCTCACCGGCATCGTCCTTCGCCCAGACCACAAACACATCGGCGATCGGGCTGTTGGTGATCCAGGTCTTGGTGCCGCTCAGGCGATAGCCGCCGGGCACGGCGCGCGCCCGCGTGACCATGCTGCCCGGGTCGGAGCCGTGGTCGGGCTCGGTCAGGCCGAAGCAGCCGATTGCCTCGCCTGCCGCCAGTGTGGGCAGGTAGCGCTGCTTCTGCGCCTCGGTGCCGAAGGTGTGGATCGGCAGCATCACCAGCGAGCTTTGCACGCTCATCATCGAGCGGTAGCCGGAGTCGACACGCTCGACCTCGCGCGCCACCAGGCCGTAGCAGACGTGGTTCATGCCCGCGCCGCCGTACTCGGGCGGGATGACGATGCCCAGCAGGCCGAGTGCGCCCATCTCGCGGAAGATCGCGACGTCGGTGGTTTCCTGGCGGAAGGCATCGAGCACGCGCGGGGCCAGGCGATCCTGGCAGTAGGCGGCGGCGGCTTCGCGCACCGCGCGCTCGTCGTCGGCCAGTTGTGCATCGAGGCGCAACGGGTCGTTCCACTGGAATCGGGCGGTGGTCATGCTGTAACTCCGTGAGAGCGCTGCGGGCGGCGCTCGATGATGCCTTTGAAACCCGCATATCGATCTGTGAGACAGGGCAAGGCCGGGCCGTGGAAAATACGCGTTTTATCGATCCCGCCCCACCCATGAGTGCATTCAACGAAGAGCGCGTGCTGAGCGTCCATCACTGGACCGACCGGCTGTTCAGCTTCACCACCACCCGCGACCCCAGCCTGCGCTTTTCCAACGGCCATTTCACGATGATCGGCCTGCGCGTCGATGGCAAGCCGCTGCTGCGCGCCTACAGCATCGTCAGCCCGAACCATGACGACACGCTCGAGTTCTTGAGCATCAAGGTGCCCGACGGCCCACTGACCTCGCGGCTGCAGCACATCCAGGTCGGCGACACCGTCATCGTCGGCAAGAAGCCCACCGGCACCCTGCTGATCGACTACCTGCTGCCCGGCAAGCGGCTGTACCTGATCGGCACGGGCACCGGCGTGGCGCCGTTCCTTAGCATCATTCGCGACCCGGACACCTACGAGCGTTTCGAGAAGGTCGTGCTGATCCACGGCGTGCGCGAGGTGAAGGAGCTGGCGTACCACAGCTACCTCAACGAAGACCTGCCGGTGCACGAGTTCCTGGGCGAGATGGTCTCCAGCCAGCTGCTGTACTACCCGACGGTGACCCGCGAGCCCTTCGTCAACCAGGGCCGCATCACCACGCTGCTGGAGTCCGGCAAACTCGCCGCCGACCTCGGCCTGCCCGCGCTAGCCCCCGAACACGACCGCATCATGCTGTGCGGCAGCCCCGAGATGCTGCGCGACCTGAAGGCCATGCTGGAAGCGCGCCACTTCAAGGAAGGCAACACTTCCAAGCCCGGCGACTATGTGATCGAGCGGGCTTTCGTGGAGCAGTAAAGCGAGTGACACGGCGCTGTTGAAGCTGTACATTCATACATGCTTTTTCGGAGATCGGCGATGTTGACATCACTCGAAATTTGCGCCGGTGCGGGCGGGCAGGCCATCGGCGTGGAGGCTGCCGGATTCGAGCACTGCGCATTGGTCGAACTTGACCATGGTGCCTGCCAAACGCTGCGCTTCAACCGACCGACATGGAACGTGGTCGAAGGTGATGTGCGCGCGTTTTCCGCCGCAGCGTACCGGGGCATCGATCTGCTGGCCGGCGGGGTGCCGTGCCCCCCGTTTTCCGTGGCAGGCAAGCAGCTCGGCCCCGACGACGAGCGTGACTTGTTCCCCGAAGCGCTGCGTCTGGTCGGAGAGTCCCGCCCGGCGGCAGTGATGTTGGAAAACGTGCGTGGTCTGCTTGGCCCCGCCTTTGCCGACTATCGCGCGCAGATCGACACCCAGCTCTCGAAGCTGGGCTACATCGCGCAATGGAAGCTGCTGCACGCGTCGGATTTCGGGGTGCCGCAGTTGCGTCCACGTGTGATCTGCGTCGCACTCAAGCCGTCGACGGCAGCACATTTCGTTTGGCCGGTGGGCAGCGCGCACAAGACCACGGTCGGCGAAGCGCTGCTGCCCCTGATGGCTGCCAACGGCTGGCCTGGTGCGGCCGACTGGGCCGAGGCAGCGTGCACGGTGGCGCCTACCCTGGTCGGCGGATCGAAGAAGCACGGTGGCCCCGACCTGGGCCCTACGCGAGCCAAACAGGCGTGGCGCGAGTTGAGCGTCGATGGCATGGGTATCGCCGATGCCGCACCGGGCCCCGATTTCGTGGGATTGCCGCGACTTACCGTGCCGATGGTCGCCCGGCTGCAAGGCTTTCCGTCCGATTGGCTGATTGCCGGTCGCAAGACGGTGGCGTACCGGCAGGTTGGCAATGCCTTTCCGCCGCCCGTGGCTGCGGCCGTTGCGACACAGATTGCAACGGCGCTCGATGCGGTGGCGCAACGTCGGGTGCTGCGCGTGGCGGCTTGAGGGTCAGGTGCTGACTGGGCCTCGAGGCGCTTGCTGTGTCACAAGCGCACACTGAGCCAATCGTCGTCAGCGGGGTTTGGATAACCCTGGGCCACGATCTCTGCGCGCTCCACGGCATAGGTCGCGCACAACACCTTCAATCCGCGCGCCGCCAGCGTGGCCTTGGCCTCGCGTGCTCGGCGCAGCGGATCACCCCTGAGCTGCGCCACTTGCAGCAAGGCAGATCGCGGAATCAGCCGATCATTGACATGTTCGAACAGCGCCAACAGACGCTGTTTGCCGCTGCGCGGTGACAACACCTTCTGCCGCACCTCGTCACTCAGGTTCAACAAAAAGTTCTGCGGCAGCGGGCCGTCCCTCACCAGCCAGTGAATGCGCAGCTTGCCCGCCGCGCAAAGGGTCCGTTTCTTGTCCTGGTTGGCACCGGCGGTCAGCACGTCGAGCGAAGTGCGGATCAAGCCCGCACTGAAGGTGCCACGGGCATCGTCAGCGCTGACCACCCAACACACCTCGTTCACCGCTTCCGGCGGGATCATCCATTGACCGGTCAACGAGAACTTGGTGTCCACCTCGTGCCCGGCGATCAGGTTATCGAGCTTCTTGCCGCGCCCCAGATCGAAAGCGAAACGGAGGACGATTTCCACTTTGGTGCCGATGTAGGTCTTCTCGGTTTTCTCCAGTTGCTCGACGCAGTAGCGGCCGGTGCGCGCACCGTCGATTACTTCATCGAGCGAGCGGCGCAGCGAGTCGCCGAGCACCTTCGACATGTCCGCTCTGGTGAGAAACCAAGCGGCCACGGCGTTCAAGGCGTTGTCAGAGACGGGATCTGGCATCGACCGAAGTATCTTTCATTGGACTGGCGCCGAACCCGCCGAGCGCCTTTCACCACGGCAGCGGTTCGCCGTGGTGGTTGAAGAAACCGCCAGTGTCCGCAGGGGTCAACCCGTCGATCACCGCCAGCAGGCGTGTGGCGGCTGCTTCGGGTGTCTGCACCTCCAGCCCCGACTTGGCAAACGGCGATGACAGCGGTGTGTCGACGGTGCCAGGGTGCAGCGCGACACAGATCGCAGCGGGATTTTTGCGCCCCAGCTCGATCGCTGCCGTATGCACCAGCTGGTTCAACGCCGCCTTTGACGCCCGGTAGCTGTACCAGCCGCCGAGCCGGTTGTCGCCGATGCTGCCGACCTTGGCCGACAGCGTGGCGAACACCGCTTTGCCCGACGGGGCCAACAGCGGCAGGAAGTGCTTCATCAGCAGCGCCGGGCCGATGGCGTTGATGGCGTAGGCGTGGGCCATGTGGCTTGCATCGAGTTCACGCCACGACTTCTCCGGCTCGAAACCGTTGCCATGCAGGAAGCCGGTGGCGTCGATCACCAGGCGCAGTGGCAGCCCTGCCTGCACCCGCTTGTCGATCTGCGCGGCTGCGGCGGCGATGCGCGTTTCATCGAGCAGGTCAATGTCGAGATCAAGACCACGGTCGGCTGCGACGATGGGCGTGGCCGCATCAGGCCGCCGCCCTGCAGCAAGCACCTGGGCGAACCGCGCGTCGCGGCGCAGGTGTTGGCACAGCACCGCACCCACACCACCGCGTACACCGATCACCACAGCCAGCCCGCGGGCACCATGGAATTCGCCGTTGTCACCCGCCGGGGCGAGGTCGGGCGGCACGGCCGCTCCGGTCAGGTCGATGCCGGGTCGAGCGAGGGGGTGGCTGCCGGCGGTGCGGCAGAGGCCGCCAAAGCGGCAGCCGCGGCTGCCAGGGCCAGGCAGGGGTTGCACTTGCCCAGCCCGGCCATGCGCACATCGGGCCTGCCGTCGCCGGTCTTGAAGTTGGCCTGGCAGCGCCGACAGACGTACATCTTCGAGCTGGACATCATCGTCTTGGCGCCGGGCTCAGCCTGCGGCCTGGCCGCCGAGTACTCGGCTTGCGATTGCCGCAGTTTCTGGGCGGAGTCGGCGGTCTTGTCGGTGTTGGCGTTGCGTGTGGTCATGGCAAGCGGCGTAGTCATGTTGCCCGCGCCGAACGGTAGCGTCGCTCACGGAATGAGAATTGTCTATGCAATGCCCGTGCCGTGTCACTCCCCGTCAAGGGGGAAGTCAGATCCCCGCAGACGCTCTAGGGCAACGCCGACCTGCACTCACGCCAACAGCGTGCGCAGTGCCGCGGCGACGAAAGGCTTGGGCAGGCTGCCGGCCACGTCCAGCCCGTCGGCGCGGGCCTGCGCCATCGCGCGGCTCAGTCGTTCGGCATCGGCACCGCTGGTGACGATGATGCGCGCCCGGCAGCCGCGCGCCGCCAGCTCGGCGAGCACCTGCTCGCCGCTGGTTGCGGGCATCGTCAGGTCCAGCACGACATGGGTCGGTTGCCAGTCGGCAACGCTGGCGTAAAACTCGCTGGCCTCGCGCGTGACGCGGGTCGCCACGCCTGCCAGGCGTGCCACCGACTCGACCACCATGCCGACCAGCGCGTCGTCGTCGAGGATCAGCAGCCGCCGCGGGTCAGGCGGGCTCATCGCCGGGGCCGCGCCTTGAGCACCGCATGCACCTTGCGCGCGAGGTCGATGCTGCGGTACGGCTTGGGCAGCAGGTGCACGCCGCGGTCGAGGCGGCCGTGATGGACGATGGCGTTCTCGGTGTAGCCCGAGGTGTACAGCACCTTCAGTGCGGGATGCAGCGCCAGCGCCGCTTCGGCGAGCTGCCGCCCGTTGAGCTCGCCGGGCATCACCACATCGGTGAACAGAAGGTCGACATCGCTGCGTTCGCGCAGGATCGCCAGCGCCGCGGCGCCGGTGTCGGCGACCGTGACGCGGTAGCCCAGCCCGACCAGCACCTCACGAGCATGGCGCAGCACCAGCGGGTCGTCTTCGACCACCAGCACGCTGGCGCTGCCGCGGAAGTCGCGCTCGCTGCGCACCACCGTGGGCGGCGCGTCGGGCGGGCCCTCGGCGCGTGGCAGATACAGCCTGGCCGTCGTGCCCTGGCCGGGCTCGGAATACAGCTTGATGTGACCGCCCGACTGCTTGACGAAGCCGTACACCATGCTCAGGCCGAGGCCGGTGCCCTTGCCGACGTCCTTGGTGGTGAAAAACGGTTCGAACACCCGCGCCAGGTGTTCCGCACTCATGCCATCGCCAGTGTCCGACACCGACAGCAGCACATACTGGCCGGGCGCCACGTCGGGATGTCGTTCGGCGTAATGCTGGTCGATCCAGGCGTTCGCCGTTTCCAGCGTGATCTTGCCCCCCGGCGGCATGGCATCGCGGGCGTTGATCACCAGGTTCAGCACCGCGGATTCGAGCTGTGCAGGATCGACCAGGGTCGGCCACAAGCCGGCGCCGCGCACCAGCTCGAGCTCGATGTTGGCGGGCAGCGTACGGCGCAGCAAGGCGTCCATGTTGGCCAGCAGCTGGTGCGCATCCACCGACAGCGGCTGCAGCGCTTGTCGGCGCGCAAACGCGAGCAACCGCTGCGTCAGTTCGGCACCGCGTTCGGCAGCCGTTCGCGTCATTTCGGCGAGCGGCAGCAGCTGCGGCTGATCAACCAGCTGTTCGGCCAGCAGATCGGCATTGCCGAGGATCACCGTCAGCAGGTTGTTGAAATCGTGGGCGACGCCCCCGGTGAGCTGGCCTATCGTTTCGAGTCGGCGCGCCTGCTGCAGCTGGGCTTCGAGTTCGAGCCGCGCGGTGACATCGGTGCCCAGCCCGAAGACCCCGCTGGGCTGGCCGTCGGCATCGCGCACCAGCGTCCAGCGGCCCTCGATGGTGACCCAATGCCCGTCTTTGCAACGCTGTTTGAAGGTGGTGGTGTACCGGCCTTTGGCCTGCAGGGTCGCACGCGCGGCCTCGGCGCCGGGCGCATTCACCAGTTGCAGCTCCGACAGGGTTCGGCCCACGGCTTCGGCAGCGCTCCAGCCGAACATGCGCTCTGCGCCACGGCTCCAGTAGCGGATGCGCTCGTCGAGGTCGCGCACGATGATCGAGTCTTCCGATTCATCGAGCAGCGCCGCCTGTTGTTGCAAGCGGGCTTGTGCTTGCCGCTGCTCGGTCAGGTCGGTCATGCCGCCCACCATGCGCACCGCTCGTCCGCAGGCATCGCGGATGACAAAGCCGCGGTCGGACACGGTGGCGAAATCGCCGCTGTCGCGCCGGAAGCGGTACTCGGCGTTCCAGTGTTCGCCGCCACCATCAATGACAGCGTGGATGCTGTCGAGCACGCGCTTGAGGTCGTCGCGGTGGATGCGGCGGGTCCATGACAGGCTGTCGGGCTCCAGCGTGTCCAGCGCGTGGCCGAACAGCGCCTGCATGCCCTCGCTCCACCACATGGCGTCGTTGCCCAGGTCCCAGTCCCAGACCGCGTCTGCGGTGGCGCGCGACACATTGCGAAAGCGCTCCTCGCTTTCGCGCAGCGTGCGTTCGGCGCGCTTTTGCTCGGTCTGATCCAGCAACGCGCCCTGCACCCGCACCACCCGTTGTGTCGCGTCGCGCAGGGCTTCGCCGATCACCCGCACCTCCAGCGGGCGCCCCACGATGGTGACCAGCTGCAGTTCGAGATCAAACGGCGTGCCATGCTGGAACGCCGCCTCGAGCGCGTGGCTCAAGGCCTCGCGCGAGGGCGACGGGTACCAGTTCAGGCTCATCTCCAGCTGGGGCGAGTGCTCTGGGGCGCAGTCGAGGATGGTGCGCAACTCATCCGACCAGCGCACCACCGGCTGGGCGCTGTCCGTCGGCGCATCGATCGCCCAGCCGCCAAGGCCCGCCATGCGCCCGGCCAGCCCGATCAGCTGGTGGCTTTGTTGCAGCCGCAGCTGCGCGAGCGTCGGCATGTTGATGTCGGGCATCACCGCGTGGCTGCGCAGGCTTTCGTCGATGGCCTGCGTCAACAGGGTACGCTGGTGGCGCGATTCGATCAGTGCCATCACCTGCAGTGTCAGGGTCTGCAACGCCTCGATCTGCAAGCCGCCCAGTTGCCGCGGAACACGATCGAGCACCGCCACCGCACCCAGCGCATGGCCGTCCGGGGTCACCAGCGGCATGCCGGCATAGAAACGCAGATGCGGCTCGCCGCAGACCAGCGGGTTGTCGCGCAGGCGGGCGTCGGCGAGGGTGTCCTCGATCAGGCAGATGGCCCGCTGTTCGATGGCATGTGAGCAGATCGACACCGCACGGTCGATGGCCGTCCAGGCGACACCGTGCACCGACTTGAACCACTGGCGGTCGCTGTCGAGCAGGCTGATCAGCGCGATGGGTGTCTGGCAGATGTGTGCCAGCAGCTGGGTGATGCGGTCGAATTCGGGTTCAGCTGGCGTGTCGAGCACGCCATAGGAATGCAGCACGGCAACGCGCTTGGTTTCCTGCGCACTCGGTTGCATCAAGGCCCTTCCCGGTGAACCGTCCCGCCAACTGTGGACCGACCGCAGTGTAGGAGAAGAAACACGCTGCACTCCGCAGGTTCTGCCGTCAGTGGAGCCGCCCCTTGCGCCGCGCCGCGCCCTGCGGGATCAACCCGCGTCGTTGGCGCCGCAGACCTGGTTGCGGCCCTGCCGCTTGGCCTGGTACAGCGCCGCGTCGGCGCGCTCCACCGTGGTGATGAATGCCTCGCCGATCTTCAGGTCGGCCACGCCAATCGACACGGTCGCCGTCATCAGCACGCCGTCGGGGCGCGGGTGGCGGTGCCTGGCCACCGCGTCGAGCACCTTGTGGGCCACCCGCGTGGCCAGCGCGATGTCGGCGCCCGCGAGGCAGACCAGGAACTCCTCGCCCCCCCAGCGCAGCACACTGTCGCCCTTGCGCAGTTCGCGGCGCAGCAGGTCGGCGATGTCGCACAGCAGCCGATCACCGCAAGGGTGCCCATGATCGTCGTTGACGCGCTTGAAGTGGTCGATGTCGATCATCAACACCGCGGCGGGCGCATCGAGCGGGCTGCTGCGCAGGATCGGTCGTGCGACCACATCGACGGCGTGCCGGTTCAGCAGTCCGGTCAAGGCATCAGAAAAAGCCGCTTCGCGCAGCAATGTCCGTTCGGCAGCCACCGACAGCACCGAACTGAACATGTCCGCCAAAGCCTCGAACAGGCCGATGCCCACCTGCTCGAAATAGTCGGGCACATCGGCATACAGCGCCAGCAAGCCGCGGTCGGCGTTGACCGTCGAGGCCAGCGGCAGCGACACCGCGCTGCGGATGTCGTGCATGGAAGCTGCCTCGCGCCACGGGCGGTACAGCGACATCCGCGACACGTTGAAGGGCTCGACCCGCTTGCCCGCCAACGTGCGAAACGCGGGCCCGATCTCGGTCAGGAAGCCGCGATCGATCTCCAGCTTGTGGGCGTAAGCCGATGCCGGCCCCACCACGACCTGCGGCACGATGGAGGGCGTGTTGACGGGACCAAACCAGGTCCAGGCCAGGCGCACATGGGGGGTGGCCAGCGTCAGCGCCTCGCACACATGGTGGATGATGTCGCGGTCGTTGCGCTGCTCCAGCAGGCGTGAGGCGCTGCGCACCAGCGACTCGGCGACGCACGCCTTCTCCAGGCCCATATCGAAACCGGAGGTGTCGGCGGTGCGTGGCCCGAAGGCCAGGCGCAACTTCATCGGGCAGCGCTCATGAGGGGGGCGATCTTGGCACGTCGGCGTCAGGTCGAAAAATTGTTGGGCAATGCGCCGCTGTCGAATCCCGCCCGAGACGACAGCGGCATCGGGGCCTGTGGGCTGCCCGGTGCGTCAGTGCGCGGGCGCCAGCTGCCAGCGGGCCATCGCCGCTTCGCCGATTTCACTGGCACGCACCAGGTCGCTCAGGAACAGGTGTGCAGCGTGGTCGATGCACTGCTGAAGTTCACGCGAATCGAGATACACGTGGTGGTCGGGGTCGATGGCCAGGGTGGGCAAGGCGGTGCGTTTGAGCAGGATGGTCTGGATGTGTCGGCACACGACGTACTCGAAAACGAAAGCCTGGTCGATGTCCACCTTGGCGGCGACGGCAAAAACGATGTGCTCGAATTTCATGAAGACTCCTGTCAACACCGGCAGACGGAATTCGATGCGGCAGCGGCCGCCCTGACAGGGATATCGGCCACACCGCCCGGCCTGTGAGGGCATTCCTCACGAAAGCGCGAGCGTTGCCCTAGTCCAGACGCGCGGACAAGGTGCCACGCAAGGCGTTGCACACCATCACGGCCTCGGCGCGCGACAGGTCTTCAGCGCTCAGGCTGCGCTCGGTGGCCCGCCATGACGGATCGGCCAGCACCAGGCCGCGCATCACGCCCGGCAGGGCGCCATCGGTGACGGGCGGCGTGTACCAAGCGCCGCCCCGCTTCAGGAAGACCGAGCTGCGACCGCCTTCGACGAGTCGGCCGTCTTCGGTGAAAAACAGGCTGTCGAACGCGCCCACGCGCTCGGCTGCGCGCACGCCGTCGTCGTAGTGCTGGCGCAGCGTGGTTTTGTGGGCCGACAGGGGTTGGTCGTTCGGCAGCCGATGCGCGGCGACCCGCAGCGACACCGCGGCAGCGCCCGCACCCGGTGCCAGCGCACTCAGCGCGGCGTGGGTCAGGTGCAAGCGGCCGTCGTGGGCCAGCGACAGCCGCAGGCGGTGGTGCGTGTGCGGCTCATGTGGGTCGCTGGCCCAGCGGAGCAGCCACTGCGCGATGCGTTGACGCGCCGCGTCGCGATCGAAGGCAAAGCCCAGCACCTGCGCGCTGCGGCCGAGTCGGTCCAGGTGCAAATCGAGGTGCGCGACGCCCAGCTCACGCGTTGCCCGCATCGTCTCGAACAGATCGAAGCCCGGAGACAGTCCGGTCAAGAAGCGCGCCTTCAGGCGGCATTCCTCGAACTCTTCATCGGCGCGGCTGTCCTGCACGATGCCTGCACCGATGCCCAGCCGCGCCGGGCGCAGGCCATGGGCTTGGGCACCGAGGGTGAGGGTGCGGATCGCCACCGACAGGCAGAAGCTACCCAGGCGCGCCTCACCGCGCGGCGCGTCGAGCCAGCCGATCGCGCCGCAGTACAGCCCACGCGGTGTCGATTCCAGGCGGGCGATCCAGTCCATCGTGTGGTGTTTCGGCGCGCCGGTGATCGAGCCGCAGGGGAACACCGCGCGCAGCAGCGTCGGAAAGTCCACCTCGGGACGCACGCGGGCCTGCACGGTCGAGGTCATCTGGAACACCGTCGAATAGGGTTCGATCGCGAACAGCTCGGGCACCTGCACCGAGCCGGTCTGCGCGATGCGACCGAGGTCGTTGCGCAGCAGGTCGACGATCATCAGGTTCTCGGCCCGGTTCTTCACATCCAGCGACAAGTGGCGCGCGGTCTCGCTGTCGGCCTCGGGTGCGCGGGTGCGCGAGGCGGTGCCCTTCATCGGCCGCGCGGTCAGCAGCCCGTCGTCGTGCCGCAGGAACAGCTCGGGCGAGCACGACAGCACATGTGTTGTCTCGTGCTCGTGTGGGTGCGGATACCCGGCCTCGACGCTGGGCAACTGGATGTAGGCGCCGAAAGCCACTGGCTGCAGCGCGCGCAGGCGACGGTACAGCGCGATGGGTGAGCCATACGCCTGGCCATGCAGCCGGTAGGTGTAGTTGACCTGGTAGGTCTCGCCAGCACGTATGGCCTCGTGGATGCGCTGGATCGCTTGCGTGAACACCCGCTTGTCGACGCTGGGCTCGAGGTTCATCACGCCCGCAGCATCCCCCACGCCGACATCGTCGGCCAGCGTGGCCTGCTGGTGCGCCAGCCACTGGTCGGCTTCGGCCCGCGACAGCTTGGCGCAGTCGGCAAACATCAACACCCGCAGGGCCGAGCTGTCGCCGTGGGGCAGCGTCTGGTGACCCGCCTGCAGCAGCTTGGCGCCCCATTCGTAGTCGACCAGCAGCACCGCGTGCAGCCCGCGGCGCAGGTCGGTATCGACGGCGGCCCAGGTGGCCGCCAGCGTGGCCGGGTCGGTGCATCGGTGCTCACGCACGAAACCGCTGTAGGCGCGGCTGGTGGGCTGCGCGGGCGACGCGTCGCGGTCGTCGAGCAGCGCGACGCAGCGCGCAGCGCTGTGCTGCACGGCCAACGGCGGCGCCGTCGGCACGGTCAGGGCGCCTCGGCGGCCAGCGCCCGACCCAGCAGGTCGATCATGGACTGCATCATGGTCTGGTGCGTCGCCCAATGCTCGCGGGCCATCTGGCGGTGGCGCAGCGCGGCGTCGGTGTCGCCCAGCGCCTCGAACACCTGATCGAGCCGGCCGCAGGCGATGGCCAGGTCTTCCACGTACATGCCGGGATCGATCAGTGCCGCGGCAGCGTTCGCGTCTGTTCGAGCGCCGACCGCGTCACCGGTGTGGAAGCGGCACCAGGCCTGGTCAGCCAGGTGCACCGCACGCATGTGCGCCAGGCCCTGCTGCTCGGCGTGAACCCCGTGGACTTCGTACAGGGCGAGGGCCTGCGCGTGCTGCTTTTCAGCGCAATAGAGCTGGGCGCGCAGCGTGCCGACGAAACTGTCTTGCGCCGCAGCGCCCACCCACTGGTCGAAGTTGAACGAGGCATCGAGCCAGGCCTGCGCACGGTGGGCTTCGGCGCTGTCGACGCCGCCGAAGATCGACGCCCGCGACGCATGGTTGCAGCGGTGGCACGCGATCATGAAGGTGACGATGCTGAGCAGGGCGTCGTCGGCATCAGCCACGGCATGCTCGCGGGCGCGGGCGTACCAGGGCTGCGCGAGGTCGAGGCGATGGGCCCAGTGGTAGCCCGAGGCGGCGACCAGCGCGGCGCGCGCCCGCGCGGCATGGTGATCGGGTGCGGCGAGTTGCAGCGCCAGCGTCAGGTACTTCGCCATGTCGTCGAAGTCGTCTTGCATGTAGCCGAGGTGCGCCAGCCAGGCGGCGCTCAGCGCTTGCAGTGGCTTGAGCCGGGCGGCCGCGCTCAGCGCCTGGGCGCGCCGCATCTTGTCGCGCCCCGCCGAGGGGCGCCCGCTGTACTGTTCGATCCAGGCCTCGACGATGCAGATCCACACCGTGACCACCGCGGCCGGCCGCTCGGCGAAATCGCGGCGCAGGATCTGTAGCTCGGCGTGGGCCTCGTCCAGGCTGCCCTGCCGCGCCAGCAAACCGGCCCGTTCGGCCCGCACGCACGCCGCATCGATCGGATGCCTGGAGGCAGCCAGCGCGGCGTCGAGCCGCGCCATCATCGGCGAGGCGGGCGGTTTCATCGGGTCAGGCGGTGCAGGGCTTCCCGGTAAGTCGCAGCGGTGTGTTCGACCACCGACGCGGGCAGGGCCGGTGCCGGCGCCTGCTTGTTCCAGGGCTTTCCGTCGACCACCGCCTGTTCCAGCCAGTCGCGCACGAACTGCTTGTCGTAGCTCGGCGGGTTGAGACCGTCGCGCAAGGCAGCCGCGTAGCCTTCGAGTGGCCAGAAGCGCGAGGAGTCGGGCGTCAGCACCTCGTCCATCAGTGTCAGCGTGCCGCAGGCATCGAGGCCGAATTCGAACTTGGTGTCGGCAATGATGATGCCTTTGGTCAGCGCGTAGGCGGCCGCCGTCTGGTACAGCGCGATCGCCACCTCGCGCACCTGGGCAGCGAGTGGGGCACCGACGATCTCGGCCATGCGCTCGTACGAAATGTTCTCGTCGTGGTCGCCCATTTCGGCCTTGGTGGCCGGCGTGAAGATAGTCTGCGGCAGCTTCGCCGCGTTGACCAATCCCTCGGGCAGCGCCACCCCGCACACCGAGCGGCTCTGTTGGTACTCTTTCCAGCCGCTGCCGGCCAGATAGCCGCGCACCACCGCCTCGACCGGCAAGGGTGTCAAGCGCTTGACCAGCATCGAGCGGCCGACCACCTGCGTGCGCTCATCGGGCGCGACGACGCTCTCCGGCGCGTCGCCGGTCAGGTGGTTGGGCACGATGCCCCCCAGCCGCTCGAACCAGAACAGCGCCATCTCGGTCAGCAGCTGGCCCTTGCCCGGGATTGGCTGGCCCATCACCACGTCGAAGGCGCTGAGGCGGTCGCTGGCGATCATCAGCAGCCGGTCGTCGCCGACGGCGTAGTTGTCGCGGACCTTGCCGCGCGCCAGCAGGGGCAGGCTGTGCAGGCGGCTTTCGAGCAAGGCTTCGGTCATGGCGCGGCGTGGTCGTCCGGGGGTTCAGGAAGGCATGCCAGCGTCAGACCACGGTCTGCGCCAGCTCGCCCTTCGCGTAGCGCGCGGCCACCACCGACAAGGTCTGCGGCTTGATCTTTGCCGCTTGTCCCGCGCAATTGAATTCGAGGTAACGCTGCTTGCAGATCTGCTTGGCGGCTTCGCGGGCGGGCTTGAGGTAGTCGCGCGGGTCGAACTTGTCGGGGTTCTGGGCCATGTATTTGCGGATGGCGGCGGTCATCGCCAGGCGCACATCGGTGTCGATGTTGATCTTGCGCACGCCGAACTTGATCGCCTCCTGGATCTCGCTGACCGGCACGCCGTAGGTTTCCTTGATGTCGCCGCCGTACTGGCGAATGATGGCCAGCAACTCCTGCGGCACGCTGGAGCTGCCGTGCATCACCAGGTGGGTGTTCGGGATGCGCCGGTTGATTTCCTTGATGCGGCCAATGGCCAGGATGTCGCCGGTGGGCTTGCGGGTGAACTTGTAGGCGCCGTGGCTGGTGCCGATCGCGATCGCCAGCGCGTCGAGCTGCGTCTTCTTGACGAAGTCGGCCGCTTCCTCCGGGTCGGTCAGCAGCTGGTCCATCGTCATCGTGGCCTCGGTGCCGTGGCCGTCTTCCTTGTCGCCCTTCATCGTCTCCAGAGAGCCCAGGCAGCCCAGTTCACCTTCGACGGTGACACCGAGCTGGTGCGCCATGTCGACCACCTTGCGCGTGACCTCGACGTTGTAGTCGTAGCTGGCGATGGTTTTGCCGTCGGCCTGCAGGGAGCCGTCCATCATCACCGAGCTGAAACCCAGGTTGATCGCGCCCTGGCACACATCCGGGCTCTGGCCGTGGTCCTGGTGCATCACCAGCGGGATGTGCGGCCAGCTCTCGACCGCTGCCTGGATCAGGTGCTTGATGAACGGCTCACCGGCGTACTTGCGTGCACCGGCGCTGGCCTGCAGGATCACGGGCGCGCCGACCTCGTCGGCCGCGGACATCACCGCCTGCACCTGTTCGAGGTTGTTCACATTGAAGGCCGGGATGCCGTAGGTGTGCTCTGCGGCGTGGTCGAGCAACTGGCGCATGGAGACGAGTGGCATGGTCGGTCCTGGAGGATGGATGAAGGGGTGGGTTGAGAGTTCGGCTGCCGTCGCTCAGGCCACGCGGCAGACCTTCAGCATGTTGGTGCCGCCCGGATAGCCCATGGGCTCGCCCACCGTGATGGCGTAGGTGTCGCCCGGCTTGAGCACGCCCTGCTCGACCAGCAAGCCCTCGGCGCGCGCCAGGGCCTGGTCGCGGTCGGTGAAGTTGGGCATCAACAGCGGGCGCACATTGCGGTACAGCGCCATCTTGCGCTGGCTGGTGACCTTGGAGGTCAGGCCGTAGATCGGCACATGGACCTTGTGGCGGCTCATCCACAGCGCGGTCGAGCCCGACTCGGTCAGCGCCAGGATGGCCTTGCAGCCCAGGTGGTGCGCGGTGAACAGCGCGGCCATCGCGATCGACTGGTCGATGCGGCCGAACAGCTTGTTGGTGAAGCCGGCATCGAGCGAGATCTCCTCGGCGCGCTCGGCCTCGAGACAGATCGAGGCCATCATTTCGACCGTCTCGACCGGGTACTTGCCCGCGGCCGTCTCGGCGCTGAGCATCACCGCGTCGGTGCCGTCGAGCACCGCGTTCGCCACATCGCTGACCTCGGCACGCGTGGGCACTGGGTTGACGATCATCGACTCCATCATCTGCGTGGCGGTGATGACGATGCGGTCGAGCTCGCGCGCCATCTTGATCATCTTCTTCTGCAGCGCGGGCACCGTCGCGTTGCCAACTTCCACCGCCAGGTCGCCGCGCGCGACCATGATGCCGTCGCTCGCCTTCAGGATGCTCTCCAGCACCGGAATCGCCTCGCTGCGCTCGATCTTCGCGATCAGCGCCGCCTTGTGCTTGTAGGGCTCACCGGCCAGGTTGGCCAGCTGGCGCGCCATTTCCATGTCGGTGGCACTCTTCGGGAAGCTCACCGCCAGGTACTCGCAGCGGAAGCTCATCGCGGTCTTGATGTCTTCCATGTCCTTGGCCGTCAGGGCCGGCGCGGTCAGGCCGCCGCCGGCCTTGTTGATGCCCTTGTTGTTCGACAGCTCGCCGCCGATCACCACCGTGGTGTGCACCTCGGCGCCGCGCACCGCATCGACGGTGAGCTTCAGCAGGCCGTCGTTGAGCAGCAGCGTGTCGCCCGGGCGCACGTCGCGCGGCAGTTCCTTGTAATCGAGGCCGACGCGCGCGTTCGTTCCGAGCGCGGTGGTCTCGCCATCGAGAACGAAGGTCTGACCGGCTTCGAGCATCGTCTTGCCGCCTTCGAACTTGCCGACGCGGATCTTCGGGCCCTGCAGGTCGGCCATGATGGCCACCTCTTTGCCGACGCGTTGAGCCACCTCGCGCACCAACGCGGCGCGGTCGATGTGGTCTTGCGCACTGCCGTGCGAAAAGTTCATCCGCACCACGTCAACGCCCGCGCGGATCATCCGCTCCAGCACCTCGGGCGCGCTGGAGGCCGGCCCGAGGGTGGCGACGATCTTGGTGGCGCGAATCATGGGGCCGGGTGCGTCGACGGATCAGCGTGACGCATCGGCAGCACGCAACTCAAGGATCGCGATCGCCGGCAGCACCTTGCCTTCGAGCATTTCGAGGAAGGCGCCGCCGCCGGTGCAGATGTAGCTGATGCCTTTCTCGACACCGAACTTCGCGATCGCCGCCAAGGTGTCGCCACCGCCTGCGATGCTGAACGCGCTCGATGCCGCGATAGCTTGGGCGATCGCCTCGGTGCCATGCGAGTACGCCTCGAACTCGAACACGCCGACCGGGCCGTTCCAGACGATGGTGCCGGCCGACTTCAGCGTCTCGGCCAGCGCCGCGGCGGTTTTCGGGCCGATGTCGAGGATCAGGTCGTCGGCGGCCACGTCGGTGGCCGCTTTGGTGGTCGCGGGCGCATCGGCCGCGAAGGTTTTCGCAGTGACCACATCGACCGGAATCGGCACCTCGGCGCCGCGCGCCTTCATCGACGCGATCACCGCCCTGGCCTTGTCGACCAGATCGGCTTCGGCCAGCGATTGGCCGATCGGCAGGCCTGCGGCCAGCATGAAGGTGTTGGCGATGCCGCCACCGACGATCAAGCCGTCGACCTTGGCCGCCAGCGCCTCGAGGATCGTCAGCTTGGTGCTGACCTTGCTGCCGCCGACGATGGCGATCAATGGACGCTTCGGTGCCGCCAGCACGGTCGTGATCGCGTCGGCCTCGCCGGCCAGCAGCGGGCCGGCGCAGGCGATCGGGGCGTACTTCGCGATGCCGTGCGTCGAGGCCTGTGCGCGGTGCGCGGCGCCGAACGCGTCGTTGACATAGATGTCGCACAGCGCGGCCATCTTGCGGCTCAGCGCCTCATCGTTCTTCGCCTCGCCCACATTGATGCGGCAGTTCTCCAGCAGCACCAGCTCGCCCGGCGCGAGCGCGCGGCCGTTCACCGTCACGCCATCGACCCAGTCTTTGACCATTGGCACGGGGCGGCCCAGCAGCTCACTGACATGCGCAGCGATCGGCGCCAATGAGTCTTCGGCCGTCCAGTGGCCTTCCTTGGGTCGGCCCAGGTGCGAGGTGACCATCACCGCCGCACCGGCTTTTAAAGCGGCCGCTATGCAGGGCAGCGACGCGCGGATGCGGGTGTCGTCGGTGATGTGGCCGGCGTCGTCCTGCGGCACGTTGAAATCGACACGGATGAACACCCGCTGCCCGTCCACCCGGTTCGCGGCGATGAGGTCGGTGAAGCTAAGGGCTTTCATGGGGCGGGGCGGAGGAGACTGTCGACGAATCGAGTTTAAGGCGACGCTGAGCGAGGCTGGGTGCCCTGCGACTCACCAGCCGGCGATCAGCCGCAGCGGCAGGTAGGCCGCCAGCCCCGCCAGCAGCGGGCCCAGCACGCCGGGCCGCCAGATGTACCAGAGCGTGGCCGCCAGTGCCGCGGGCAGCCGCGCGTCTTGCCAGGTGCTGATCAGCTGGCCCTGCGTCATCACGATCTCGGGCACGATCACGGCCGACAGCGCGGCCAGTGGTGCCACCTTCAACCCGCGCTGTAGCCACTCGGGAATCGGCACCTGGCGCTCGGGGAGCAGAAAAAGCCCCCGCGACACGATGGTGATCACCGCCAGCCCGGTGATGGTGAGCGCGGTGGTGGCGGTGTCGCTCAACTCAGGCATTCAGGCCGACCCCTGCAAGCGTTGCGCGGCCCGTTGGGCGCGCTCCATCAGCAGCCCAGCGGCCACCGCCGCCGCGATGGCGACGATGATGTTGAGCTTGAGCGGCAGCGAGAATGCCGCCACCGCCGCCGCGCTGGCCACCGCCGCAGCGACCCAGGTGCTGCGATCAGACAGCAGCCCGTAGGTCAGGCCGATCATGGCCAGCGTGCCCGCAAAGCCCAGGCCCCAGGCGGTCGGGATCACGTGGGCCAGCGCGATGCCGAGCATCGACGACACCTGCCACACCGTCCACATCACCGCCACGCCGCCGAGGAAATACGGCACCTGCCCCGGCAGTCGGCTCGGGCCGCGCTCGTCGCCCGGGTAGGCGCGCAGGAAAGCGATCAGGTTCATGTCGGCCGCGAGGTAGCCATACAGCAAGCGCCGTCGGCGCGACAGGTGCGCAAACACCGTGCGCCACTGGGCGCTGTAAATGACGAAGCGCAGGTTCACGCAAAAAGCGGCTGCGCAGATCACCCACATCGGCGCCCCGGCGGCCAGCAGCGGCAAGGCGGCGAGCTGCGCGCTGCCGGCATACACGGCCAGCGACATGAACACCGCCAGCGGCACGCTCAGGCCACCTTTGACCATGGCCACGCCCGTGACCAGGGCCCAGCCGCCGATGCCCGGCGCCAAAGGCAGCATGTCGCGCATGCCGCGGCGGAAATCGGGGTCACGCAGCAACGGGTGGGCAAACGCCATGCACCGATTGTGCGGGCTGGCGCTGGCAGGGCGCTGGCGCAGCGCTCGTTCAGTGTGCCGCTTCCGTGGCGTCCTTGGGGGCGTTGGCGGTCTGCGTGTCGGCCTCGTGCGCGGTGGCGTCCGCAGCCTTGCTGCTCGCTCGCTCCACCGGGTTTTCAAGCTCGGGCGATACCGCGTCGATCTTGTTCTCGCGCATGTAGTCGTTCATGTCGCGCCAGCCGGCGAAGACCGCTGACTTGTCGGCCTTCTTGTTCAGCGTGTAGCAGTCCTCGATGGCCCGCCCGGCGTGGCGGCAGGCACCACCGATGGCAGCGCCTTCGGCGGTGCGCGCTGCGGCAATTTTCTCGGGCGATTCAATGCCCAACTGGTCACAGCCCGCCAGCGCCAACGCGACAGCGGCAATCAGGGCAGACAGGACGAAGCGGGGCATGGCGTACTCGACAGGGTGAAGCAAATCTTCGGGGCTGATCGTGCTATCGACCTGATGGGGGGCGACTTGAGCGAGAACTGGCCGGTGTTTCGCTGCTGTTTCAGCGCCTGTCGTCCCGGTCGTGCGGCAAGCGAGAATTCCTTTTATCGTCACCGCAGCGCACACGACGCCGCATCTTTCGCCACCCGAGCCCTTCCGTGAACGCACTGACTGATCCCTTGTTGCCCCTGTTGTCGGCGACGGCGCCCTTGCCGCACCCGGTGGCGCTCGCCGATGCATCGCAGGCCATGGACGTGATCTTCATCGAGGGTTACACCGGCCAGACGGTGATCGGCATCCACGATTCGGAATTGCACCGGCCGCAAACCATCGTGGTCGATGTGCATGCCGGGCTGCCGCGGGCGAAGGCCTGCGACACCGACCGGATCGCCGACACCATCGACTACGCCCAGGTGCGCGCGCGCTTGCAGGCGCTGTACCGCGATCACCGGCTGACGCTGCTCGAATCGTTCGCCGAGACCATTGCCGAGGCGCTGATCACCGACTTCGGCGCGGCCTGGGTGCGCGTCAAGGTGGTCAAGCCGAAGAAGTTTCCCGATGTGGAGGCGGTCGGCGTGGTCATCGAGCGGCGAGCAACGCGCTGATCGAAGCGGTCCGCCGAACGACGTGGCATGGCGTGCGCCACCACGCGGCGTCCGACAATCCAATTGCCATGCCCCGCTTTGCCGCCAATGTGTCGCTGATGTACACCGAGCACGCCTTTGCCGATCGCTTTGCGGCCGCCGCGGCCGATGGCTTCGACGCGGTCGAGTGCCTGTTTCCGTATGAGCTCAGCCCCGACAAGCTGGCGCGGCGCCTGCGCGAGCTGCGCCTGCGACTGGTGCTGTTCAACCTGTGGCCCGGCGATTGGGCCGCAGGGGAGCGCGGCCTGGCCGCGCTGCCAGGGCGCGAGGCCGAGTTCGCGGCGTCGGTCGAGCGGGCGCTGGACTACGCGCGGGCCTCGGGCTGCCGACTGCTGCACGCGATGGCCGGGCAGGTGCCCGCTGCCGCCGGCGCCGACGCTGGAGCCCGCAGCGCCATGCACCGTACCTATGTCGCCAACCTGCGCCGGGCCGCGCGGGTGCTGGCGCCGCATGGCATCACCTTGTTGATTGAGCCGATCAACACGCACGACATGCCCGGCTACTTCCTGAGCCACCAGCAAGTGGCGCATGACGTGGTTGCCGAAGTCGGCGAGCCGAACTTGAAGGTGCAGATGGATCTGTACCACTGCCAGATCATGGAAGGCGATTTGGCGCTGCAGTTGCGCCGACACATCCAGGGCGTGGGTCACGTGCAGATGGCAGGCGTCCCCGGACGCCACGAGCCCGACAGCGGGGAGGTGCACTATCCCGCGTTGTTCGATCTGCTGGACGCGCTGGGCTACAGCGGCCACGTGGGCTGCGAGTACCGGCCCCGCGCGGGCACCTCGGCCGGACTGGGCTGGTGGCACAGCGCGCGCAAGGTTTGAGCCGCGCGCAGCGACCTCTTTGCTGCGGCATGCAGGGGCATCGCCGGCACGGGCGCGTGGAACTTGCCCCGGCCCGCAGAATCCAGTCCACGCGAAGGTCACCACAGAGCATGAATTCACGAGCGTTTGATCCGCACACCGCGCCGCAAACCGCGCCCCAACCTGCCGCGCCCTCGGGTGTGGCGTCATGGCGTGCCCGGCTGGGTGGCCTGCTGGGTGGCCTGGTTGGCGCGCTCGTCTGCGCGCTGCCCGCAGCAGCGCAGCCGGTCGCCACCGAACACGCCACCGCCGAGCTGGTGGCCGAGCGCAGCGCCGTGCAGCCAGGCGAGCCGCTGCGCATCGGGCTGCGGCTGCAGCACATTCCGCATTGGCACACCTACTGGCGCAACCCGGGCGATTCGGGCCTGCCCACCAAGCTCATCTGGACGCTGCCTGCAGGCAGCACTGCAGGTGACATTGAATGGCCCGCGCCGAAACGGCTGCCGATCGGCCCGCTGGTCAACTACGGCTACGAAGGTGAGCTGCTGCTGCCGCTGGTCTACACGCCACCGGCCGATGCGCGCCCCGGCAGCACGTTGAACTTGCAGGCGCAGGCGACCTGGCTGGTCTGCAAGGAGGTCTGCATCCCCGAGAGTGCGACGCTGAGGCTGCAACTGCCTGTGGTGGGTGCGGCGGGTTCGGCCGATGCCGTCACCCCCGGCAGTACCGCGCACACCGGGCTGTTCGAACACACCCGCGACGAGCTGGCCATGCCGCTCGCTGGCTGGATGGTCGACGCGCAGCAGGCCGGGCGCGAACTGCTGGTCACGTTCTCGCAGCCGCTGGCCCCTGGCACGCCGCGACCGGCGATCCAGTTGTTTCCCTATGCCGAACAGGTGATCGAGCCCGCGCTGCACGAGGTGTTTCGCACCGACAGCGGGTATGCCGTCAAGCTGCGCTTGCTCGACGGTGTGGCTGCACCCGCATCGCTGTCCGGCATCGCCGTGGCGCCAGGCGCGACCGCACCCGGCGCGCCCACGGTCTGGGGCGGCACGCGGCGGTCGGCCGAATTCGACGCGCCGGTGCGCTCCGTTGCAGCGCTGGTGTGGCCACCCGGCGCGACGGCGCTGGCGGACACGGATGCAAGCGCTGCGACACCCGAGACGCTCGCCGGCAGCGTCGACCTGGGCTGGGCAACCGCGCTGCTGCTGGCCTTCGCCGGTGGCATGGTGCTGAACCTGATGCCCTGCGTGTTCCCGGTGCTGTCGATCAAGCTGCTGAGCCTGGTCAGGCACGGGGGCGCAGCGCCACCCACCGCCGCCGCCCTGCGCACCCATGCGCTGGCCTACAGCGCGGGCGTCGTGCTGAGCTTTCTGGCGCTGGCGGCGCTGCTGCTGGCCCTGCGCGCCGCCGGCAGTGCAATCGGCTGGGGCTTCCAGTTGCAGGAGCCCGGTGTCGTGTTCGTGCTGGCGCTGCTGTTCTTTGCGCTGGGCCTGAACCTGATGGGTGCCTTCGAGTTCGGCGGTCTGCTGCCGCAAGGCCTGGCCGCGTGGCGCGACCGCAGACCGGCGGTCGATGCACTGGCTTCGGGCGTGCTCGCCGTGGTGGCCGCCAGCCCGTGCACCGCGCCGTTCATGGGGGCGGCGCTGGGCTATGCCATCACCCAATCGCCCGCCGTCGGCCTGAGTGTGTTCGGCGCGCTCGGCCTCGGCATGGCGCTGCCGTATGCACTGCTGGTGCTGACGCCCGGCTGGCGCGCCCGACTGCCGCGACCCGGTGCGTGGATGCTGCGGCTGAAGCAGGCACTGGCGTTCCCGATGTTTCTGACCGTCGTCTGGCTGGTCTGGGTGCTCGGCCAGCAAAGCGGCATCGACGGCGCCGCGAAGGCGCTGATCGCCCTGGTGGTGATGGCCTTTGTGATCTGGATCGCCGGCGGGCGCAGCGCTGCCAGCGCGGGTGGTGCGCACGGGGCGAGCGGCACCGACCCGCCTGCGCGCCGCGCCCTCGGCGGCCTGATGCTCGCGGGGGCCTTGGTCGGCACGCTGGCCTGGAGCTGGCCCGGCGCGGCCCGCAGTGGCGGCGAAGTCGCCCCCAGCGCCGCGGCGCCCGGCTCGCCCGAGGCGGCCTGGTCGCCCTATAACGAAGCGTTGATTGCCGAGCAGCTCGCGGCGGGCCAACCGGTGTTCGTTGACTTCACCGCGGCCTGGTGCGTCAGCTGCCAGGTCAACAAGCGGCTGGTGCTGCACACCGACGCCACGATGCAGGCCTTCGCCCAGGCCGGTGTGTCACTGATGCGTGCCGACTGGACGCAGCGCGACGCACGCATCACCGCCGCACTGGCCCGCTACGGCCGCAACGGCGTGCCGGTGTACCTGCTGCTGCGCCCCGGCCGCGAGCCGCTGCTGCTGCCCGAAATTCTCACGGCTCGGTTGGTGCGCGATGCGCTCGCCACGCTGTGACCACCCATTTTTCACCACCACTCCCCAGGAGCACGCCATGACCACACGCCGACACCTGCACCGCTTGACCCTGGCCGCCGCTGCGCTGCCATTGCTTGCACTGACGCTCGCCCCCACCGCACAGGCCGCCACCGTCGGTGAGGCCGCACCGGCCTTCGAGGTGAAGAGCGCCAGCGGCAAGACCGTCAGGCTGGCTGACTTGAAGGGCAAGCACGTTGTGCTGGAGTGGACACACCCCGGCTGCCCGTTTGTGGTGAAGCACTACAGCACGCAAAACATGCAAGGGCTGCAAAAGGAATTCACCGCCAAAGACGTGGTCTGGCTCAGCATCAGCTCCACCGCACCGAGCAACACCGACTACGTCGCGCCGACGGCGCTGGCCGCGAAGTACCAGACCTGGGGCGCCTCGGCAACCGATCTGTTGATCGACGACAACGGCGTGGTGGGCAAGGCGTACGCCGCGAAGACCACGCCGCACCTGTTCGTCATCGACCCCAAAGGCACGCTGGTCTATGCGGGGGGCATCGACGACAAGCGCTCAGCCGACGCCGCCGACGTGAAAGGCGCCAAGAACCACGTGCGCGCGGCGTTGGACGAGTCGTTGGCGGGCAAGGCGGTGAGCGTGCCGAGTGCGCCGCCCTACGGATGCGCCGTCAAGTACGCCAGCTGATGCCGGCAGCGGGTAGCCAGCGCGCGGCCATCGCCGCGCTGCTGGCGTCGATCGGTGTGGTGGCCTCGGTCGGTGCCCACGCCGCCGAGCCTGCCGCGCTGCCCGTGCTGGCAACCAAGATCGCGGAGGCCGCGGGCGACCCTGCGGTGGACGCCTCGGGGCAGCCCATTGACATCACCGCGCTGGCCGGGCGCCTGCGCCCGGCGGACCATGTGCTGTTGGGCGAGGTGCACGACAACCCGGCGCACCACCGCCTGCGAGCCGCCCTGCTGCGCGCCCTGCTGGCCGATGGTCGGCCGACCTGGGTCGTGTTCGAGCAGATCGACCGCCAGCACAACGCCGCCGTCGCTGCCGCGCCACGTGACGC
The DNA here is from genome assembly GCA_021732645.1 of Rhizobacter sp. Classification (GTDB taxonomy): domain Bacteria; phylum Pseudomonadota; class Gammaproteobacteria; order Burkholderiales; family Burkholderiaceae_C; genus PBB1. The sequence continues at coordinate 26,862 of JAKFUQ010000016.1, forward strand.
CGAGGCCGTGGCCCGCGCCGGGCAGCTCAACCGCTGGGGCTGGCCGCTGCACCGCCCGGTGTTCGACGCGGCGCTGGCCGGGGGCGCCACCGTGGTCGGCGGCAACCTGAGCCGCGCTGAAGCCAGCCGCGTGGTGCGCGGCGGCGTGGCGCAGGCGCCGGTGGAGTTACAGCACTGGCTGGCTGCGCCCGAGACCCCCAACACCCCCGGCGCCGCGCAGCCGACCCCGTGGACGGCGGCACAAGACGCAGAACTGCAGCGCCAGGTCGATGTGGGCCACTGCGGCGCCTTGCCACCGGACATGATCGCGCCGATGGCGCTGGCACAGCGGGCCCGCGACGCGGCCCTGGCGCAGGCCATGCTGCAAGCGCCGCCCGGCGTGCGGGTGGTGCTGATCGCCGGCAACGGCCATGTGCGGCGCGACATCGGCGTGCCGCATTATTTGGCGGCGCGGGTGCCCGCTGAGGCCCTGGCTGTGCAGGGCAAGCGCATCGTGAGCCTGGGCGTGCTCGAACGTGCGCCCGATGGGGCGACTGCCATCGACGCCCCGTACGACGAGGTTTGGTTCACGGCGCGGGCACAGCGACCTGACCCGTGCGCCGACTTCCGCCTGCCAGCGCCAGCGGTGCCGTGAGCCGGGGCGGGGGCGCCATCGGCGCGCGACACAATGGCAGCAGGCGGGTCGGCTTGTCGGCTGCCGCAATAAGCGGGGCGACATCATGAACACGGTCAAGGTGCTGGTCATCGCGGGCAGCGCTCGCAGCGGATCGTTCAACCATCAGCTCGCAGGCGTGGCGGCGCAGCAGGCCCAGCAGGCGGGCGCCATGGTGACCGCGGTCGATCTGCGGGCCCTCGAATTGCCGATCTACGACGCCGACCTGGAGGCGCGCGGCATGCCCGACGGTGCGCGCGAGTTGCGACGCCTGTTCGCCGACCACGACGCGCTGTTGCTCGCCTCGCCCGAGTACAACGGCTTCCCGACGCCGCTGTTGATCAACGCCCTCGACTGGGCCACCCGACCGGTGGCCGAAGATGGCCTGCCCGCCGGCATCCATGCGATGACCGGCACCGTCGCCGGCCTGCTCAGTGCGTCGCCGGGCGCGTTCGGCGGCCTCCGCAGCCTGCTGCTCACCCGCCAGTTCCTGCAGATGAACCTCGGCATGCTGGTGGTGCCCGAGCAGTTCGGCCTCGGCCAGGCCGACAAGGCCTTCGATGCAGCCGGTGCGCTGATCGATCCAAAGGCGCAGGCGGCAGTGGCCCGCGTGGTGACGGCCGTGCTGAAGACGGCTGCTGCCTTGAAAGCCGCTGCCGACTGAGGCTTGCGAGCGGCCAGGCGCCGCCCGACCCGCGTCAGACCTGTGCCACGGTGCGCAGGCCGCGCACCAGGCTCGACACGCTGGGGTTGTCGACGAAGACGCAGCGCTTGCCGGTGCGCTTGCAATGGTCTTTCACCCGCCAGTAGGCCTCGTGGCTGACGCAGCCCGTTTGGCAGATCACCAGATCGGCCGCCGCGAGGCTGGCGTCGAGCTGAGCGCTGGTCTGCTTTTCACCGCCATCGTGGTGCACGAAGCGGCCGCCCTTGACCTCGATGACCCGGCGATACACCGGCACACTGGCGGTGCGGCCGCCAACGCAGAGCACGGATTTGTCATGCAATGCGATGACCGCTCCGAGCGTCACTGGCGCGTCGCCTTCGGCCACCCGGTCGCCTTCGCTGTCGGCTGAGGCCCGGGCTGCGGCTGCGGGTGGGGCATCGTCGCTGCGCTGGCGTGCCCGAGCCTGAGCGCCCGACCCCGCGGAATCAGCCAGCTGACGCTCCAGCGCGTCGGTGCGTTGCTGCAGGCGCTGGTTTTGATGTGTCAGCGCGGCCACTGTCTTGCGCAGATCAGCCGTGTCTTCGCGGGCCGACAAGTCATGACGCAGCGCGGCCAGCACCGCGTCCTTGCGCAGGGCGTCTTGTTGCAGGTGCTGGCACTCAAGTGTCAGTGTGTTCAACTGCGCCTCGCGCGCGGCCAGTGTCGTCGCATGGCGTACACGCAGTGCTGCCAGCTCGCGGCCGCGGTCGCCATGCTCCTGGGTCAGCCGCGCCAGCTGGTGCAGGTCGGCGCGGTCGCTGGCACCGCGTTGGTGCTGCATCATGTGGACGTCGCGGCAGATGCGCTCGCGCGCTTCGCTGTTGCAGCTCGGGTGCGTCAGGCTCGCCCACAGGCCCCCGGCCACATCGCCACTGCGCAGAGCGGTTTGCCATGCTTGCAGCACGGCGTCGACGGTTTTCGCCTGCGCAGCCAGCCGCAGTGCAGCGTGGTGTCGCTGATCGAGTTCGCGCTGCAAGGCTTCCGCCACGGGTGTTCGTCGATCGCTTTCGGTGATGGCTGTCACGTGCACGGTGTAGTCGTCGGCGGCATCCACCCCCACCAGTAATTTCGCCAGCACGCGGCGCAACACCGCCATCGGCAAGCACACACCGATCAGCGGACACAAGGTGCCGCGAGGCAAGTCCCACAGCCGCACCCGGCGCGAGCCGGGTTGCGGATCGGTGCGGTCAGGCAACAGCGCACCGAGGTAGTGCCCCGCCGCCTCGGCGCCGTGCGCCGCCCCATCAGCTTGCTCGGGCGGCGCAAGCACCGATGTCACTGCGGCACCGAGGGTCGTTACCGCAGGCCCACCCTCAGGGCGCGATGCGCCGCCGCCAAAGGAAACGCGAATTGAAGACACAGCCATGGGTTTCACGAGGCACCTCACTGAACTGAACGCTGAAGGCCAGCGAACAGATACTAATGCGAATGACTCGCATCTGCAACATCATTCAGTAATGTCTGTGTCTGCCGTGTCGCGCGCCACCTCGCAGCGCACCGCATCGCCGATGCGCAACCTGCCGCCCGAGAGCACCCGTGCGGTCAGCCCCCCGTGGCCACGCATCGCGTTGTAGCCGCCTGCGCCCAGCAGTTCTTCCATCCGCGAGCAGGGCTCGCACGGGCCGCTGATCTCCAGCACGACCTCGTCCCCCACGCGCAGCCTCAGCGGCTGGTCCCTGAAGAGGCTGCGTGCCGCCAGCAGGTTCAGGCCGGAGACCACGAGGTTGCGTCGCAGCCCTCGCGCATCGACTTCGGCGAGCGCGGCCAGCGCCGAAATCACCGGCAGGTGCTCGGCCTGGATCAAGGTGACCTGGCGCTTGCCGCCTGCTGCGGACGCGGCGCTGCTGCGATCGCCTTGCAGGCCACGCCCAGCCACCGCGAGGGCCGAATCCACCACCACTGTCGCTGCACGCCGGGCGGGCCGCAGCACGATCAGCTCCAGCCGACCGGCGCGCGGGAACTGACCGGTCAGCGCGCGCAGCGTGCCGACTTCGGCCGTGGCCTTCACGACGGCCGCTCCCACCCACCGCCCAGCGCCATGAACAGGTTCAGTGCTGCCGTCAGCCGCGCCAGCCGCAGCTGCGCCAGCTGGTCGAGCGACGAGAACAGCGTGCGCTGTGCGTCGAGCACGGTGGTGATGTCGTCGGCGCCTTCGCGGTAGCGCAATTCGGCCAGCCGCAGCGCGCGTTGCGCTTCGTCGCGGATGGCGAGTTGCGCCTGCTCCTGGCCCCTGCTACTGGTCAGGTTGCCGAGCGCGTCCTCGACCTCTTTCAGCGCGGTGTAGATCGCGCCGCGGTAGCTCTCGACCAGTTGCCTGCGCGTCGACTCGCTGAGGGCCACGTTGTTGCGCAGCCGTCCGCTATCGAACAGCGTCTGCGCCAGCGAGGCGGTCAGGCCGATGCTGGTCGCGGGGTTGGCCAGCGACAGCAGCGAGGCCGTGGCGGCGCCCACCGTACCCGACAGCGACACACTGGGCAGCAGCGCGGCGCGGGCCACCGTCACGTCGGCATCGGCCGCGGCCAACTGTGCTTCGGCGCTGGCCAAATCGGGGCGGCGCACCAGCAACGCGGACGGCAGCGCAGCGCTGACCTCGGGAATCGCGAAGTCGTCGAAGCTGCGCGTGGCGACCTGCAGCGTCTGCGGCGTGCGGCCGAGCAGCACCGCCAGCGCGGTGACGGTCTGCCGCTCCTGCACCTCCAGCGGTTCGATCGTGGCGCGCTGCGCCAGCACCGTGATGCGCTGGCGGCTCACGTCCAGCGCCGAGGCGGCACCATTGCGGTAGCGCGAATCGACGATGGTGAACACGCGCTCGGCGATGGCCAGGTTCTCGCGTGCGATGACCAGCCGCATGCGCAGCGCCAGCACCTGGAAGTAGGCATTGGCGACGCCGGTGGCAAGCGACAGCCGCGCCGATTCGAGGTCGTAGCGGCTGGCCGCCAGCGACGCCTCGGCGCCCGTGACGCCGGCCGACAGCCGGCCCCACAGATCGACCTCGTAGCTCACGCCCAGCGACACGCTGGTCGACTCGCTGTTGCGCGCGCTGGCATCGCGACCCGGGTCGTTGCGCTGCGCGCCGGCGCCGCCGCCGATGCCGACCGACGGGAACAGCGTCGCGCCGGCGTTGCGCACCAGAAGCTCGGCCTGCTGCACCCGCTCCGCGGCGATCGCGAGCGTCGGGCTGTCGGCCTGCGCGGCGGCGATCAGCTGTTCGAGCTCGGCCGACTGGAAGCTGCGCCACCAGTCGCGTTGCAGCGCCAGGGCGCCGGGCGCGGCCTCAATCCACTGCGCAGGCAGCTCGATGGTCGGGCGGACGCGGTCGATGGGCGTCGCACAGCCGGCGAATGCGCATGCCGCGATCAGCGCGATGGGCCAGGCGTGGCAGCGCAGGCGGCGGGTCAGCGGAGCGGAGCGGGTGAACATGGTGGGAGAGGGGTCATTCGGCCGCCAACGCCACGACGGGATCGAGTCGGGCCGCCTTTTGTGCGGGCAGGTAGCCGAACACCAGGCCGGTGCCGAAGGCGCAGCCAAAGGCGAGCAGCACGGGGGTGAGGGCGTATTGAACCGGCGTGCCGAACGCACCGATCAGCGCCGCCACCGCCAGCCCGCCCACCACGCCGATTGCGCCGCCGATGGCCGAGATCACCATCGCCTCGATCAGAAACTGCTGGCGGATGTTGCGCTCGCGCGCGCCGGTCGCCATGCGGATGCCGATCTCGCGGGTGCGCTCGGTCACCGACACCAGCATGATGTTCATCACGCCGATGCCGCCCACCAGCAGCGAGATCGCCGCAATCGAGCCGAGCAGCACGGTCAGCGTGTTCTGCGTCTCCACCGTGGTCTCGATGATCGAGGCCATGTTGCGCAGCTGGAAGTCGACCACGCCGTGGCGCTCCAGCAGCAGCGTCTCCACGGTGGCCTGGGTGTCGTCGATGCGAGCGACATCATCGACCGCGACCGTGATGTTGCGCAGGAAGCGCTGCCCCGAGAGCCGCAGGCTGCTGGTGGCGTAGGGCACCAGCACGGTGTCGTCCTGGTCTTCACCCGTGGGCGAAGCGCCCCGAGGTGACATCACGCCCACCACCTGGAACAGCAGGTTGCCGATCAACACGTACTCGCCGAGCGGCGTTTGGCCGCCGGGGAACAGGGCATTCGCCACCGTCTGGCCGAGCACCGCGACGGTGGCGTAGCTGCCCTCGTCTTCAGTGCTGAAGAAGCTGCCCTCGGCCAGCGGCCACTGGCGCGCCAGCGGAAACTTCGCCGAGGTGCCCTTGATGCTGGTGCTGGCGTCGAAATTACCGTAGCGCACGGTGGCATTGCTGTTTTGCTCGGGCACGGCAGCCAGCACGTTGGGCACCTCGTCGATCGCCACGACATCGGCCAGCACCAGGGTCGAAGGGCTGAAGCCGCGCTGGTTGGGCGCGCCCGGCCGCACCAGCAACAGGTTCGAGCCCATCGCGCTGATGCTGTCGATCACCGCTTGCTTGGCGCCATCGCCGATCGCCAGCATGGCGATCACCGAGCCGACACCGATCACGATGCCCAGCAAGGTCAGCATGGAGCGGAACAGATTCGCACGCAACGCGCGCACGGCCATCTTCGCGGCCTCGACGGTGTCCTGCAGGTAGGGTGTGCCACCGGCGGCCACCGGCGGTGTGTAGTCGCGCTGCGCTGGCGACGGCGGTGCCGAGCCGGGGTCGGACACGATGCGCCCGTCCTTGATCTCGATCAGCCGGTCGGCATGGTCAGCGACCTCTTGCGCGTGGGTGATCAGCAGCACCGTGTGGCCGCGCGCCGACAGATCGGCCAGCAGCTTCATCACGTCAGCGCCGCTTTGGCTGTCGAGCGCACCGGTGGGCTCGTCGGCCAGGATGATGCGTCCGCCATTCATCAGCGCGCGCGAGATCGACACCCGCTGCTGCTGACCACCGGAGAGTTGACTCGGTCGGTGGTGCAGGCGTTCGGCCAAACCCAGCTCGCCCAGCAAGGCGGCGGCACGCGCATGCCGTTCGGCCGGCGGCAGACCGGAGTACATGGCCGGCACCTCGACGTTCTCGGCCGCGTTGGCGCTGGCGATCAGGTTGTAGCTTTGAAAGACGAAGCCGAAGTCGTCGCGGCGCAGCAGCGCCAGTTCGTCGCGGCTGAGTGCCGACACGTCGCGGCCGAGGAAGTGGTAGCTGCCGGTGCTCGGCTTGTCGAGGCAGCCGAGGATGTTCATCAGCGTGGACTTGCCCGAGCCCGAGGCGCCCATGATCGCGACGAACTCGCCTTCGTAGATCGTCAGATCGATGCCGTGCAGCACGCGTGTTTCCAGGTCGCCGTTGCGGTAGGTCTTGGTGACGCCGCGCAGCGCGATCAGTGGGGTTTCGCCGTCGCGGTCGGAGGCGCGGGAGATGCTCACCGCGGCCTCCGCCGACAGGGCCCGTGTGGCCGACGTTTCGGGCTTCACGGCGTCACCGACCGCGCGGCGTCGCACCGGGCGGCAAGCCGGCCGGCCCCTGCTGCAACCCGCTGCCGGGCTGTGCAGACGAGCCGCTGCGCGCCGTGGGCGGCGGCAGCTTGAGGCCCGCGACGACCTGGTCACCTTCGGCCAGGCCGGACAGGATCTGCGTTTGCACCCGGTTGCTGATGCCCAGCTCGACCTGCCGGTCTTCGAGCGTGCCGGCAGCGGTCAGCAGCCGCACCGTCGCGAGTCGTGGCCCGCGTGCGCTGTCAGTGGAGAAGCCGCTGCTCGACGCGGCTGCAGTGGGCGATGCCTCGGCACCTTCCTGGCCCCGGCGCCGTTCGCGCATCGCGGCACGCTCTTCGGGCGACAGCTTCTCGAACGCCGCACGGCGTTCCTCGCGGCGACCGCTGCCATCGCCCGATCGCCCGCCACCGCTCAAGGCGGCCGCGGGCACCAGCAGCACGTCCTTCGCGCTGGCGGCGGTGAAAAACACCTGCGCCGTCATGCTGGTCATCAGCGACTGGTTCGCATTCGGCACATCGAACAGCGCGTTGTAGAGCACCACGTTGTTGGTGACGGTGGGCGTCGGCTCGACCTTGCGCAGCGCGCCGTACCAGCGGCGGCCCTGGCTGCCCAGCGTCGTGAAGTAGACCTCCATGCCCTGCCGCAGCTTGCTGACGTCGGCTTCGGACACCTGCGTCTGCACCGTCATCGTCGACAGGTCGGCGACGCGCAGGATCGTCGGCGCCGACTGGTTGGCATTCAAGGTCTGCCCCTGGCGTGCGGTGACGGTCACGACGGTGCCGGCCAGTGGCGCGTAGATCTTGGCGTAGTTGAGGTTGGCCTCGTCGGCGCGCAGCGTCGATTCGGTCTGCTCGATCGATGCACGCGTCGCGTCGATCTGCGCCTGGGCTGCGCGGGCATTGGCTTGGGCCTGCTGCAGCGCCTCGGCCGTGGTCGCGTCTTCCTGCATCAGCTTTTGCTGGCGCGCGAGCAGCAGCGTCGTCAGCACCCGCTGCGATTCGCGCTCAGC
>JAKFUQ010000073.1 GCA_021732645.1 Rhizobacter sp.
GCCCTGCGCCGCCGCTTCCTCGTAGCCGGTGGTGCCGTTGATCTGCCCGGCGAAGAACAGGCCGCGGATCGACTTGGTCTCGAAGCTGGCCTTCAGAGCGCGCGGGTCGAAGTAGTCGTACTCGATCGCATAGCCCGGCCGCAGGATGTGCGCCTGCCCCAGACCGACCATCGAATGCACCGCAGCCAGCTGGATGTCGAACGGCAGCGAGGTCGAAATGCCGTTCGGGTAGAACTCGTGGGTCGTCAGCCCCTCGGGCTCCAGATAGATCTGGTGCGAGGTCTTGTCGGCAAAACGATTGACCTTGTCTTCGATGCTCGGGCAGTAGCGCGGCCCGACACCCTCGATCACGCCGGTGAACATTGGGCTGCGATCGAAGCCCGAGCGGATGATTTCGTGCGTGCGCTCGTTGGTGTGGGTGATCCAGCAGGGCACCTGCTGCGGGTGCTGCGACGCATCGCCCAGGTAGCTGAACACCGGCATCGGCGTTTCAGGTGCCGCGCCATCGGGGCCGGGAACGCCGTCGCCGTGCTGCGGCGTCAAACAGCTGAAGTCAATGCTGCGCCCGTCGAGGCGCGGTGGCGTGCCGGTTTTCAGGCGACCTTGGGGCAGCTTCAGTTCCTTCAACCGCGACGACAGCGTGATCGCTGGTGGGTCGCCCGCGCGACCTGCTGCGTGGTTGTCCAGGCCCACATGCACCTTGCCATTCAGGAAAGTGCCAGCCGTCAACACCACGGCGCGAGACTTGAAGCGAACGCCCACTTGCGTGACAACGCCCGCCACAGCATCACCTTCAACGATCAAATCATCGCAGGCGCCCTGGAACAGCCACAGGTTCGGCTGATTTTCGAGCCTCCGCCGGATCGCCGCGCGGTACAGCACGCGATCGGCCTGGGCGCGGGTTGCGCGCACCGCAGGGCCCTTCGAGCCGTTCAGGATGCGGAACTGGATGCCGGCCTCGTCGGTCGCTGCGGCCATCGCGCCGCCCAGCGCATCGATCTCCTTGACAAGGTGGCCTTTGCCGATGCCGCCGATCGACGGGTTGCAACTCATCTGACCCAGCGTTTCGATGTTGTGCGTCAGCAGCAAGGTGGCGCAACCCAGCCGAGCCGAGGCCAGCGCCGCTTCGGTGCCGGCATGGCCACCACCGATCACAATCACGTCGAAGACTTGCGGGAACCACATGGCGTTGCCTGTTTTTTGAGCAATCTCCGATTGTAGGGAGCACGCCGCCTGAGCGGGTCACCGCAACTGCCCTCAGCGGCTCATGCCACTGGCCGGCACGCTGCGCAGGTCCTGTGCAAGGCGCCCTTCATGGAGCACGATCACGCGGCTGGCGGTGGCAATGGTCTCCGGCCGGTGCGCGACGATCACCCGCGTCAGGTCGAGTTGCCGCACCGCTTGGTTGACCAGCCGCTCGCGGTCGACATCGAGCGCACTGGTCGCCTCGTCCAAAAACAGGATGCGCGGGCGCTTGTACAGCGCACGGGCCAGCAGGATGCGCTGCTTCTGGCCGCCCGACACGCTGGTGCCCATGTCGCCGATGAGCGTGTGAAAGCCCATCGGCATCGCCTCGATTTCCTCGTGAACGGCGGCCAGTCGGGCACATTCCTCGACCCACGCGGTGTCGGGCGCCGCGTCGAAGAAACTGATGTTGTCGATGATCGAACCCGCAAACAGCTGGTCGTCTTGCATCACAGCGCCGATCATGTCGCGCCACGCACGCGCGCCGAGCCGCGCCAGAGGCAGGCCACCGACACGCACCTCACCGGCCTGCGCCTCCAGCGTACCCAGCATCAGTTTCAACAGCGTCGTCTTGCCGCAGCCCGAGGGGCCCGCGATGGCCACCGACTCGCCCGGCTCGATGGTCAAGCTCAGTCCATCGATGACCCAGGGCTCGCCATCCGAATACCGAAAGCGGATGCCGCTGAGCTGGATCTGTGCCCCGACCTTGGCGACATCGACCGGGGCGGCCTCATCGGCTTCGGGCGCGGTCAGCACGATGTCGGCCAGCCGCTCACCCTGCAGCTTGAGCATGCGCAGCTCGACCAGCTTGTCGATCAAGCCACTGACGCGCAACGCGAACTGTTCCTTGTAGGCGAAAAACGCGAACAGCATGCCGACCGAGAAGCTGCGGTCCAGCACCAACAGCGCGCCGACCCAGATCACCGCCACGCGCTCCAGACCGAACACCAGTTTGTGCGACACCGACAAGGTCAGGTCGAGCTTGCGCATCACGATGTGGGCGTTCAGCGCATCGACCGCGCGGTTCATGTACTGGCCCTGCCGCTGCTCTTGTCGGTTGAACAGCTTGATAGCCTGCACACCGCGTAGCGATTCAAGGAAGTGAGTGTCCGCTTTCGCGTCGTGAACGATGGATTCTTCAGTTGCATCACGAAGGGGGCGAAAAAACGCCCAGCGCAGCAGTGCGTAGGCGGTCACACCCGCCAGCGCAATCAGGGTCAACTTGACGCTGTAGAACGCCATCATGGCAAAGGTCAGTACCACCAGCAGGCCATCGAGCACCACCTCGATGAAGCTGGTGGTCAGCGTTTGCTGAATTTTCTCGACAGCGGCGAAGCGCGACATCACATCGCCGGTGTGGCGCTTCTCGAACCACGCCACCGGCAGCCGCATCAGGTGTGCAAACACGTTCGACAGCCACTGCAGGTTCAGCGTCGCCGACAGGTACAGCACCGCCCACGAGCGGATCGCGCCAGTGGCCACCTGCACCAGCACCAGCAAGGTGAAGCCCAACCCGAGGGTGACCAGCAGGTCGCGGTCGGCGCTGACCAGCACGCTGTCGACCACCCACTGCATGAAAAACGGCGACAGCAGCATGAACACTTCGAGCGCCAGCGCCAGCACCAGGATCTGCAACAGAGAGCGCTTCAGGCCACTGACCTGCCCGAGCAGCTGCCGTACCGTCACCGACTGCCGCTCCACGCGTGGCTGAAACTCGGGGGTCGGTGTCAGCTCCAGCACCACGCCCGTGAAGTGGTTGGACACCTCGGCCATCGACAGCCGTCGAACGCCACGCGCGGGGTCGTGCAGCACCGCCTTGCCACCGCGCAGCGCGACCAGCACGACAAAGTGGTTCAAGTCCCAGTGCAGCACGCAGGGCAGCTGCAACTGCGGCAGGTGTTCGAGTTCGGCACGCAGCGCGCGCGGCGTCAGTTGCAGCTGGCCGGCGATGCGCGTCAAGTCCATCATCGTCGCGCCCTTGAGCGACAACGAGAAGCGCTTGCGCAAGGTCGGCAGGTCCGTCTTCAGCCCGTGGTGCGTGGCCACCATGGCCAAACACGCCAGACCGCATTCGGCCTCCTCGGTCTGCAGCAACATCGGGACGCGCGAGGGGCCCAGGCCCACGCGCAGGGCCGACAAGGCGGCGGCACCCAGTCCCGGCTCGTCCGCGCGCTTCACAGCCGCCCCGTCACGCTCAACAGGGGCTCGAAGATCCACTCGATGAGCCGACGGCGGTCGAGCAGCACATCGGCCTCGAGTTGCATGCCTGCGACCAAGGGCTGCGCGACACCGTAGGCCTGCACCGTTTGCGCATCGAGTGCCACGGTGATGCGGTACAGCGGCTCCGTGACACGCGCGTCATCGTCTGCATGGGCGCCGACGACCGTACCCGCCGACAACGGCAGGTTGGCCAGTTCAGCCGCCTGCAACGGCGTGCGCGACACCTGCAGCACCTGCCCCGGGTGATGGCCGAACTTCTGGTACGGAAACGCCTGGTAGCGCAACTGCACCTTCTGCTCAGGTCGCAGAAAGCCGACCGCGCTGGAGGGGGCAAACAACTGAGCCTGCATCTTCGCGCCCTCGGGCAAGAGGCTGGCCAGCGCAGCCGACGGGGTGACGCTGTCACCAGGCGCCGCGAGCACGGCAGTGACCACGCCTGATCGGGGCGCTCGAACGACGATGCGCTGCAAAGCGCCGCTCTCGGCCGAGGCCTGCGTCAGCTCGGCAAGGCTGCGCTCAATGCCGCCTCGCTGCGATTGCGCCTGCGAGGTGCGCTCGCTTCGCTGCGCTTCAAGCACGCCGATTTCACGCTGCTGCGCGAGGCGTTGGCGCACCAGCGCTTGCGCCTGCGCGCGCAGGCCGAGGATTTCTTCCGCCTTTGTCTGTACGTGGGCGCCGGAGACGAAGTTGTCGGCCTGCAGGGACTGGAGTTGGGCCCAGGCTTTTTGTGCCAGCGCCAGGCGCTCCTGCTGGAGCTCGCCCTCTGCATCCATTTGCTTGAGTTCGCGGCGCATGTCAGCGATCTGTCGCGACAAGGCGGCGAGCTGCTCGGCTTCGAGCCGCTCGCTCTGTCGGCTTGCCTCGTTGAGGCTGCGCGCGCGCACGTCAATGCTGTCTTGCACCGCGGACTGCGCGTCACCCGACGCTGTCGACCGGTCTGTCGAGATGACGAACAGAATGTCGCCGGAGCGAACCGCGTCGCCCTCAGTCACGCGCCGCTCAACGACCGTGCCAGCCTGCGGCGTCGGCAGACGCAGCACACCCTGATCAGGCAACAAGACACCCACCACATGGGCTTTGCGGGTGTATTCGCCTTGAAACAGGAACCATCCCGTGGCCAGAGCGGTGATGGCCACCAGTCCCGTCAAGACCGAAAAAGAAACTGGCCGGACCAGTTGAATCCGGCCCAGCCAAGTGTTTTTGTGGTGTTCCAGCGCCTCAATGCGAAACAGATCGCTCATTGTTGCGAGTGTCGTCGCCAGCGAGGCGACCAAGCAGGGTCACCACCAACAAAGTATCACGTTCACCACCGGCGGCCTGGGGCCCCGCCGCTGACTTCACGCAATTCGTCTGATTTCAGCTCACGTGGGCCATTGGCCGACTCACGACGCGTCTTGACTTGGGTATCGACGGTCTTGGCGACAGGGGTTTGGCGAGACACCGGCGCGTTGAAGGGCAATTTCCGCATTTGAAACTCCTGAGAGGGATGGGTCGCATGCACACCATGTGCATAACGACATTCCAGCAGCTCCCCGGCCATTTCATAACTGTCAACTCTTACAGCTTGTGCTCAGCCCAAGAGCCGACTACGAATTCACGTTGTCTCTCAAAAAATCAGTTTCAGCCGCAGCGCCTTCAGCACGGCCTGGTGCTTGTTGACGCATTCGAGCTTGTGCGTGGCGTTGGTCAGGTGAAGCACGGCGGTGCGCTCGCTGATGCCCAGGATGTTGCCGACCTCCCAGGCGGTCTTGCCCTCCATGGTCCAGCGCAGGCTCTCCAGTTCGCGCGGTGTCAGAGACACCGTGCTGGCATCGGGAACGGTCGGCAACAGCACGCGGGAGGCCGCATCCTGGGCCAGCACCGCAAACAGCTGCAGGTCGGCGACCATGCGGGTGAGCTCCTGCGGCGCATGGGGCAGCGGGCGATCGCGGTCCACGCCGAGCACAAAGTGTCGCCCTTCCGGCAGGTGCAGCGCCAGGCAGATGCCCGTGCGGTAGCCGTAGCGGGCCTGCGCCTCCCACATCTCCGATTGGCCGGCCGAGATGTAGGTGGTCTGGTCCCAGATGATGGGCACGCTCTTGCGCTTGCAGTGCTGCATCACCGGGTCATTCATGCATTTCGCGCCTTCTTCGAGCGCCGCACTGAAGGCCGGTGGTGCGTTGTCGATGGCGATGAATTCGGGGTCGCCCAGGAAGTGGTCTATGACGGTGATGGCCGACACGGTATCGAACCCCAGGCCACGGGCGAAGCCGACGATTTCAGAGTGAAGATCGTCCCGGCTTTGCGCCTCGAACACCGATGAAAAGCCACCCTGAAGCATCAGAAACCGATCACTCCCGAACGCCAGACAGTCGCTGTCTCACCGCCGCACACCTGCAAACATTGACAGGTGGCAAGCTCGACAAACCCGCAGACACTGATGTCAGAGGCAGTTTGGTGACTGCCCGGTGAAAGGCGGAAACCCATGACTCCCCCGTGGACAGTGCGTGCATGGCCCCCTCTATTGTGGCAGGCGGACTCTACGATGGATTTGTGTCTGACACACATGCACACCCGTGTCGTCCATTCCGGTTTGTCCGACTCGCCCTGCTGTGGACAGACCTTGTGGGCACGCACCAGCGATGAAACGACCGCCGGTGTGGCCTGGGATTGGGTGCAACTGCACCAAGGCGTGGTCGCGATGGCCGACCCGATGGGCCTGGTGACCAACCTGATGCTGCTGGACGCCCATGGCGAACCGATTCCCACGCTGCAAGCGACGCTGCACCTGAACGAGATCGTGCACGCGCTGCCCTGGCAGACCGAGGTCGAACGCGCGCTGGCGCGGCTGGCCGCCTGACGGCTGCGGGCGTTTCGCCATGCCGCCGCGTGCGGCGCCGGTCAACCGGGTCGGCACATTTCAATGTGCGGGATGCCATCTTCGAAGTAGCCCTCGCCGACCGCCTGAAACCCTTGCGCGGCGTAAAAGCGCTCCAGATGGCTTTGCGCCGAAAGCCGGATGCCCTGGCCCGGGAAGGCCGTCACAAGCTGCGCTACGGCGCGTTGAACCAGCTCCCGCCCGAGTCCTGTGCCACGGCCCGCACCGAAGGTGAGCACGCGGCCGATCGCCGGCTCGGCGTACTTGATGCCAGGGTCGAGGAGACGGGCATACGCCAAGGGCATGCCCTGTTCGCCTGGCCACGCGGCCAGGTGGCAGGCGGCCTCATCGCGCCCATCGACATCGAGGTAGGCGCAACGCTGCTCGACGCAGAACACCTGCTGACGCACCATGTAGATGTATTGCAGCTCGTGCACGCTCAACGCGTCGAAGCGACAGCTGCGCCAGCGGGGGGTGGGGGCGGCAGCGGTCAGCATGTGGCGGCATCGTTCAAGCGACGGGCCACCCACCACCCGCCCAACACGGTCAGGACGACGCAAACCACCAGCGGTGCCGCCACATCAACCGGCCCGAGGGCTTCGCCCTTGAGCACCCGCGCCATCAGCGTCGACTGTGCCAGGGCCGGCACCCACAGGTACCAGGGCGATTCGCCGCTCTGGTCGAACACCGACACCAGGGGAAGCAGCGAGACGGCGGCCAGCACCACGGTGCTGCTGGCCTGGGCCTCCTTGAAGCTCTTGCAGCGGATGGCAATGGCCATCAGCAGCGCCGACATCGCCGCGGCAAACGGCAGCAGCAGCAGCACAAACGCCAGCGCCTCCGGCCAACCGTACTGAAACATCGCCTGCAAGGTGTCGCTGCGCAGCAACCACTGCGCCGGGATGAAGCTGAAGCAGCTCAGCGTCGCGATCAGCACCGCCACGCTGGCGACCGCGCCCCACTTGCCCAGCACGATCGCACTGCGACGCGCCGGGTTCATCAGCAGCGGCTCCAGCGATCCGCGCTCGCGCTCGCCGGCGGTCGTGTCCAGGGCAGCGTTCAAGGCACCGTACAGCACCGCCATGATCACGAAGAACGGCAGCATGCCGGTGATCTGGGCGGCACGGGTGCGGGCGCTGGCCAGGTCGCGCTCCTGCACCTCGAACGGCTCCAGCAGCTCAATGGCCACGCCGCGCAGCGCCAAGGTCAGCGTCGTGCGCTCCTGCGCATAGGCCGCGAGCAGCCGCTGCACACGGGCCGCGCCGGCCTGCGCCTGCGCATTGCCGCTGTCGCTGACCACCTCGATCGCAGGGGCCTCGCCACGATGCACGGCCGCATCGAAGCCCTTGGGCACGACCAGCACCGGGTCGGACCATTTGCGCGCGCGCAGCTGCGCTTCGTAGTCGACCGGTGGCGCTTTCACGATGTGCGTCTGCCGCTGCAGAAAATTCACCAGGCCCGGCGCGTGCGCTGCCCCGTCGAGATACACGACGCGGTTCTCGGCACGGGTCTCAAAGCTGGCCAGCAGTGCCGACAGCGCGACCAGCAGCAGCGGGCCCATCAGCACGCTGCTGAACAACACGACCATCAGCGTGCGGCGGTCGCGCAGCGCATCGACGATCTCCTTGCGGTAGACGGCCCAGGCCACGCGCGGGGTGCTCATAACGCCAGCTCGTGCAGCGGCGGAAAGGCCAGTTGCACGAACGCTTCTTCAAAATCGGTCTGCCCGGTCTGCGCCAGCAGCTCGTCCACCGTGCCCGCAGCCACGCTGCGGCCATGCGACACCACGACGACCTGGTCGCACAACCGCTGGACCTCTTGCATGATGTGCGTCGAGAACACGATGCACTTGCCACCGCCCTCGGCCGTGCGCAGAAAGCGCAGCGACTCCCGCAGGCTGCGCGTGGCGGGCACATCGAGGCCGTTGGTCGGCTCATCCAGCACGATGTTCGCTGGGTCGTGCACCAGCGCGCGGGCCAGCGCGATCTTCATCCGCTCGCCCTGGCTGAAGCCCTCGGTGCGGCGATCGAGCAACGGCTTGAAGGCCAGCATGTCGGCCAGCGCATCGGCGCGCGTCTCGGCCTGGTCACGGCCCAGGCCTTGCAGCGCGCCGTAATAGACGATGTTCTCGCGCGCCGTCAGCCGTGGGTACAAGCCGCGCGCGTCGCTGAGCACGCCCATGCGCGCCAGCGCCTCGCGCGGACGACTCGCCACGTCGATGCCATCCACCGTCATTCGGCCCGCGTCGGGTGCGATCAAGCCGGCCAGCATCCGCAAGGTGGTTGTCTTGCCCGCACCGTTCGGGCCCAGCAGGCCGGTGATGCAGCCATCGGCCGCGGTGAAGCTGAGCTGCCCGACCGCCACGATGCCAGCCTGCACCGGCGCACCGGTCAGCGTCTCACGCAGGCTGCGCGCAGGTGCGGCGAACCGCTTCGCGAGACCTTCGACGACGATCACCGGGCGCCCTTCTCGACCACCGGGGGCGATGGGTTCACCGGCTCGAATGTCAGGGGCTCAAATACCAGTGGCCGTGGAATGTCAGCAACGCACGACGCATCGACGGCCAGCGCTGCGACGTCGTCTGCCGCATCGATGAAGCGGAACATCAACTCACGCACGCAGCCAATGCCCATCAGGCCGTGGCCGGCGTTCGCCACCGTCACCTGGCGCGCTTTCGGCCCCAGCGCACGCGCGACCCGGTCGGCGTGGCGCGGCGGTGTGGCCGGGTCGAGTCCGCCGCTGAGCAACAGCGTTGCCGTCGACGCCACCGGGATCTTGTAGAACGCCGCGGGCACCGTCCCACGCGGCCAGAAGGCGCAGGCTTGTTGGTAAAGCCGCGCCGCATGGTCGATGAACGGCGCGGTCAGCGATACCGGGCTCGCGCCTGGTGCTTCGGCTGGCATCTCACGCGCAAGCCGCGGCCCGTCCTCGGCGCACAGCACACTGAAATGCATGCCCATGGCGAGCGTGCCACCGCGTCGACTGGCCAGCGCGTCGGCCAACCCCAACAGCGCCTCGTAGCGCCCCTGCGCCGCCTCGCCGATCGCCTGCGGCAGCCCGGCCGCCAGCGACGGCGCATACAGCGGCCCACGAACCGCGCCGAGCACCCGGTCGGCATCCAGCGTGAAGGTCTCGCGCTGGCCGGTCAGCGGATGGATCGCACTCACCGGCTTCGGCAGGCTGGCCAGCAGCGCCGCCCAATCGGCACGCAGCGTCGGATGCGCACGCTGGCAGGCCGGGCTGCGCTCGCAGTCGGCCAGCATCGCGTCGAACGCAGCCTGGGTGTCGATGCCCCCGCTGGTCGGCAGCACCATGTCGGGCGGCGCGACGCCATCGAGCACGCTGCGGCGCAGCCGCTCGGGGAACTGCCGCGCGTACTCCAGCGCCGCGCGCGTGCCGTACGAGGCGCCGACCAGGTTGATGCGCTCGGCACCCAGCCGGGCGCGCACCGCGTCGAGGTCTTGCATCGCCATCGCCGTGGTGAAAAAGCGCAAGTCGTCGGTCGAGGTCAGCGGTGCGGCAGTCGACAACCGCGCCAGGCATTGCCGCAACTGCGCCAATTGCGCGGCCAGACCGGCCGGTTCCGCCAGCGGCGCGTGCCGGCGGTCTTCGCATTCCAACGACGCCGAGCGGCCCGTGCCGCGCTGGTCCACGAAGACGATGTCACGCCGGTTGTTCAGCCGGGCGAACAGCGGCAGCACCGCAGGCGCCAGCGCGATCGCGCTCTGCCCCGGCCCGCCGGCCAACAGAAACACCGGGTCCGGCAGTCGGCGGCGCGCCACGGCGGGCACCACCATGTAGTGAATGTCGATCTGCGGCCCATCCGGCCGCGCCGCATCCAGCGGCCGCCGCAGCACGCCGCAGCGCACCTCGTTGGCCAGCCCGGGCACGCGGCATGACGTGGTCACCGCGTCGGCTTGCGCGCGCAGCGCGGGCGCGCAGGCCAGCACCAGCAAGGCGACCCCGGTGGCGCGCCAAGGCAATGTCACCTTCAAGCCAGCCGCCGTTTCCACGCACCCCCCGCCGCAGGCGAGCGAGGTTCGTTGAACACAGGTCGGGACATGGGTGGCTCCATCACGCGCATTGAGGTTTGCGAGCGTAGCCGAGTGCGCGCGTCATCGAAAGCCGGGCGCGCTTCGTTACGCCAGTTCTCGTAGAAAATTTCTGCGCCGCAGCGCTGGCTACGCGCTGAGCGGCTTCGATGGCACCCCGACACGACAAGGATCCCTCACCATGCGCACTCCCTTCAAGACGTTCAGCCTCGCCCTGGTCAGCCTGCTCGCCCTGGGCGGCGTCACCGGCGCGCAGGCCGCCGAGCCCAAGGTGCTCAACATCTACAACTGGTCGGACTACATCGCCGACGACACGATCAAGAACTTCGAGAAAGAGACCGGTATCAAGGTCAACTACGACAACTACGACAACAACGAGGTGCTGCACGCCAAGCTGGTGGCGGGCAAGACAGGCTACGACATCGTCGTGCCCGGCGCGCACTTCGCGAAGACGCAGATCGAAGGCGGCCTGCTGCAAAAGCTCGACCGCAGCAAGCTCACCAACTGGGGCAACCTCGACAAGGGCTTGCTTGAACAGCTTGCCAAGGTCGACCCGGGGAACGAGCACTTGGTCGACTGGATGTGGGGCTACATCGCGGTGGGCATCAACACGGCCAAGGTGAAGGCGGCCTTGGGCGACATGCCGATGCCCGACAACGCCTGGAGCCTGGTGTTCGATCCCAAGTACGCCAGCAAGCTCAAGAGCTGCGGCATCAATGTGCTGGACTCGGCGTCCGAGGTTCTGCCGATCGCGCTGCTCTACGCCGGCAAGCCGCCGTTCAGCAAGGAAAAGGCGGACTACGACGAGGCCGCCAAGGTGCTCAAGGCCGCGCGCCCCTACATCACCCGCTTCTCGTCGTCGGGCTACATCAACGACCTGGCCGCAGGCTCGGTGTGCGTGGTGATGGGCTATTCGGGCGACATCAACATCGCCCGGGCGCGGGCGATCGAGGCCAAGGGCAAGGTCGAGGTGCAAGCCCTGGTGCCCAAGGGCGGCTCGACCTTGTTCTTCGACACGATGGCGATCCCGAAGGACGCAAAAAACGTCGCGAATGCGCACCTGTTCATCAACTACATCCTGCGCCCGGAGGTGCATGCCTCGCTGACCAACAAGGTGTTCTATGCGAACCCGAATGCGGCGTCGCTGAAGTTCGTCAAGCCGAATGTGGCGCAGAACACCACCATCTTTCTGAGCGACGCCGACAAGAAGATCATGACCGCGCCGGACAGCGTGCCGCAGGCGATACGGCGCGTGCAGACAAGGGTGTTCACGGCCTTCAAGGCTGGGAAGTGAGCCTATCCCTGCCTTGAGGCCCGGCGGGCGGGGTTTGCCTTGCGTGGCAGCGCGCCGGGTTTCGGCCCGGCCGCCGAGTAACTTTCTTCTGCTGGCACAGAAGAAAGTCACCAAAGCAAAGGGCCTGAACACCAGCCATTTGGTCTGCTCGCTGCGGCTACACGCCTACTTCAGAGGCTCTGGCCCGAGAACATTCAGCGAGCTACCGCCTCGGTTTCCTCGCTCAGGTTCAAACATGCGGTATCGACACGCCTCGACCCTTCGGGTCCTCGGTTTGAGTTCTTGTGCCAGAGCCTCTGCAGTCCACCTGTAGCCGTAGCGTGGTCACCAAATGGGCTGGTGTTCAGGCCCTCTTTTTTGGTTACTTTTTTCTGGGCCAGCAGAAAAAAGTGACTCGCCCGCCGGGGCGAATACCCGGCGCGGTGCAACACAAAGCGAGCCGACGTCAGTCAGTACAAAGTACGCTCAGCCATCGGCGGCGGCACCCACTGATAAAGCCAAGTTTCTGTCAGCGACTGCCCCTCACAGCTGAGGTACAGCCGCAACTCGATCGGCTCGGTCGAGGCGGTCGGCACGACATCGAACAAGGCCCGGTAGCCGCGCACCGCGTGCAATGGCCGCGCCGAGGTGGTTTCGATGCGGGCGCCGGCTGACGCCGTAATCACCGCCGTCACCGCCGCGTTCGCACCGATCAGCGCCAGGTCGCCGCCGGAAAAATCGACCGCGAAGCGCCACGAAAAATACGTGCGCTTCTTGCCGACGACCCCGCCCAGGCCGGTGCGAGTGGCCACGCACTTCGCCAGCGGCGGCTGCGCGGGTGCCTGCGCACCCCAGTAGAGCCGGTAGCCCAGCAGCAACTCCTCGCCGGCCTGGGGCTTGCGCGCCGGGTTCCAGAACGCGACGATGTTGTCGAAGGTTTCGTCCACCGTCGGGATCTCGACCAGCTGCACCGAGCCCGCGCCCCAGCCCGATTTGGGCTCGACCCACAGGCTGGGCCGCTTCTCGTAGAACACGCCGTCGTCCTGGTAGTGGTCGAACGCGCGGTCTCGTTGCAGCAGGCCGAAGCCGCGCGGGTTGTTGTCTTGGAAGGCGTTGAAGGCGAGCTGGCGCGGGTTGGTCAGCGGGCGCCAGATCCACTCGCCGTTGCCGGTCCACATCGCGAGGCCGTCGCTGTCGTGGATCTCGCCGCGCCAGTCGTAGCCCATGCGGCGGTCGTTCTCGCCGGTCTGGAACATGCTGGTGCAGGGCGCGATGCCGAGGCGATCGATGGTTGTGCGCGGGTACAGCGCAACATCGATGTCCATCACCTGCGTGTCGCCCGGCGTGATGACGAAGCGGTAGGCGCCGGTCACGCTGGGCGAGTCGAGCAGCGCGTACACCGTGATGCTGTTCGAGCCCACGGCCGGGCGTTCGAGCCAGAAGCCTGTGAAGTTCGGAAACTCCTCCGGCGTCGGCGCACCCGTGTCGATCGCCAGGCCGCGTGCCGACAGGCCGTACTGCCACTCGCCACCGACCGCGCGGAAATAGCTGGCACCCAGGAAGGCGGTGATGTCGCGCTGCAAGTCGGTATGAAAATTCAGCCGGAAGCCGGCGAAGCCGAGGTCGCGCGGCAGTTTCGCGTCGGCCAGGCCGCTTTTGCCCTGATCGAACATGTCGGGCACATAGGCCAGTTCCTGCGCCACGCCGTCGGCCAGCTCGTACAGCCGCACCGGCGACTTGAAGTACAGCCCGAGGTGAAAGAACTGCGCCTGAAAGCGCCGTTTGTCGCCGCGCCACAGCGCCTGGTCGGGGCGGAATCGGATCGACTGGTACGCGTCCCAGTCGAGCGCCTCGACCGCTTGGGGCAGCCGCGTGCTCGGTGGCGCGTAGGGCTTGCGCGACAGCGAGAGCGCCTGCCCCTTCAAGCCCGCGTAGTCAAAGCGCTGCGGCGCGGCGATGGCCTGCAGCTTCTCGGCCCAGGCGGGCACGGCAGCGCTGCCCGCCAGCGCCGCGAGGCTGGTGATGAACTGCCGGCGTGGAAGGGGCCGGTGGGCGCTCGCCGTCACGCGACCGTTCGTCACTCGACGGTGACGCCTTTGGCGAACGCGACCCGGCCCTTGATGTTGGAGGCGGCCTCGGTCGGCTCGGGGTAGTACCAGACCGCGTTCTCGTTCATGTCGCCTTCGACCATCAGGCTGTAATAGTGCGCTTGACCCTTCCACGCGCAGCCGGTGCGGTGGTTGCTGAAGGTCACATGCTGGCGCTGCAAGCTGGCTTCGGGGAAATAAGAGTTGCCTTCGACGGTCACGATGTCGTCGCTCTCGGCAATGGTCACGCCTTTCCAGGTGGCTTTCATCGGTTTCCTTTCAGCTTCCTTTGCGAGAACTATGGCGGCAGCGGCCCAACCGGCGGCAGCAGCAGACGACCCGTCAAGCGTACAACGCCGCGGCGTGCTGCAAGCGGCGGCCCACGGCGGTGGCCAGCGCCTTGTCGCCGGTCACACGCACGCTGTCGCCATGCCGCAAGATGTCCATCATCAGCTCGGTCGCGTCGACGTACGGCACTTTCAGTTCGTAGCACCCGTCGCCATCGGCCGGACCCAGCCAGCGCGAGGTTTGCTGCGGGTGCCATTCCTCGTTGGCCACCCACTGCGCGGCATCGGGCTCGAACACCAGCGTGGCCCATTTCACTCTTTCGCCCGCACCGCCATAGATGCCATAGCCCGCATCAAGCGCGGTCTCCAGGTCTTTCAGCGCCACCGACTTGGCGCGGCTGTCCAGCGAGCGCGCCGCCTTGACCGCATCGAGTGCAAACCGGCGCAGGCCGTCGCTGGCGTGGCACCACGCGTCCAGGTACCAGGTGTTGCGGTAGTTGACCAGCCGCTGCGGTGACACCTCACGTTCGCTGGTCGTGCGGTCGCTGCGCTTGAAGTAGCGCAACCACACCCGCTTGCGCTGCACCAGCGCGCTGCCCAACAGCTCGAAATGCTGGCTCGGCACGCGGCGCCGCGCCGTGCCGATCACCTTGACGCGTCGCACCAGCTCGCGGGCCTCGGACTCGTCGGCACCCAGCAGGCCCTGCAGCCGGTCCATCATGGGTTGCAGGTGCCGCGCCAGCACGCCATCGTCGTCGAGCCCGGCCATCAGCTGGTGCATGGTCAGCAACGCATGCAGCTCGCGTTCGCTGAACCAGATGCCCGGCAGCTCGTGATGTGCCGATTTCGTCGCTGCGTTGGCACCGACCGGGGGACCGTCGAGGCGGTAGCCGTTGTCGGCGCGGGTGTAGGTGATCGGTGCGCCCAAGCGGTCGCGCAGGTACTGCAAGTCACGCTTCAGTGTGGCGGGCGACACCGCCAGCTCGGCTTGCAGCGTGTCGAAGCTGACGCAGCCACGGCCGCGCAGCAGCAACTCGATCTTGTAGAAGCGTTCGGTTCGGTCCATGGGTGACTCCGCGGTGGTTTCGCGATAACACACAGGTGGCTCACCCGATGAGCCAGCATTTGCCGAGCATACGCGAAATAGTTTTGCATCAGGCTCAGCTGGCTCACCCCATGAGCCTGTGGCTGCACACACTGCATCCTTCGCGGCATGTCGCTGCGCCCCCAAGGAGCCCCCGCCATGACCACCCACCTGTCCGCCCGAAGCGGGACCGCCACAGACCTTGCCACCCCCGACCTGTTCGCCCTCGACCTCGCCGCGGTCAACCTCCCCAGCGCGCCGCTGCGAGCCCGCCCACCGGCCGCCTTGCTGACCACGCACGAACACATCGGGTTCGAGCTCGGCTGGGACCACGCGCACCACGGCGTCACGCCACCCGCGCCCCACGCGCAGGATCCGTCGCCGCTGCGCCATGGCTGGATGGCAGGCGTTGCGGCCTTCGATGCGCGCACGCTCGCGCCCACCCCCGCGGTGCGTCAGTGGTTGCAACTGCGGCTGCACGCCTGGCTGCACGGGCGCAACGTCGAGTTGTTCCAGGTCACGCCGCGGCAATTGCAGCGGCTCGCCGTCAGCCACTGCCCGATCACCCGCCTGGCGCTGGACCACCCGGGCGACGCGGGCCAGCGCGCGTCCATCGACCGCGTGCGCAACGACGCCGGCTACGCTGCGGGCAACCTGGTGGTGCTGAGCGCGCAGGCGCAGCTGGCGAAGGCCGCCCACGGCTTCGAAAGCGCCCTCGGCATGGCGCGCCGCCTTGAGGCCAGCGGCGAGCACCGCAACAGCGGGCCGCAAACACACGACGGCTTGGGCGCGCAGCCCTGGGGCCGCCTCGCGGTGCTGTGCAGCTTTGTCGAGCCCCTGCCGCATGCCCGCGCCGCCTCGCTGCCGCTGCTGGTGCTGCCACCGAACCGGCTGCGGCTGTTCAACCCGGTGCAGGCCTTGCAGGCGTTCATCAGCCGACAGTTGCTCAACGCCGGCTGGAGCCAGCGCATCAACGCGTTCGAAGCGCTGCTGCCGAGCGCGCCCGTGCGTCGCGCCTTCCGCGGGTTTTTTCAGGCGTGGCTGCCGCGCGTGCTTGAAGCCGGGCGCTCCGTTGACCCGCAACAGGCGCGCTGGGCGATTGAAGACGCCTGGCGCCACGCGCCAGTGATGCAGCGCTGGGTGCGCTTCGCAACGCTGCTCGACGCCCCGCAGTGCGAGGCCCTGTTGTCGCGTGCGGTGGCCCATGGTCTGCTGCCCGGTGGCCTGCGCGTCGAGGTGGTGGCCGATGACCTGGCGACCGAGGGCTGGTGCCTGAACACCAAGGGCTGTGTGCCGCACGGCCGCGTGATGCGCCCCTCGCGCAGGCGGGCATCGCCAGACGACGCACCGGTTGCCCAGACGGTGCATTGAGCTTTGCGCCCGGGAAGTGCCCCGCGCAACGCGGCAGCGTGCGCCGCAGGCGGATCAGCGGTCGGTGATCGCCATGCCGCTGGCATCCCACAGGGGCGCGAAGCCGCTGGGCGTCGCCGTCGCCGACCGCAGCAAACGCAGGGTCACCAGCTCTTGCGACACCGCAGGTGGAAAGCCGGTGCGCTGGCGGCGTCGGCCCAACACCAGGTCGTCCAGCACCCGCGACACCAACGCCGGGTCGTTCCAGCACAGCGCGAGCCGGTTGGCCACGCGGGGGTACAGCGCACACAGCTGGGTGGGCCGATGACGCGGACTCAGCGAGTCACACCAGGCTTTGGTCAGCGGCGACAACACCATGTCCTGCGGCCGCGCCTGTTCGCGCAGGCGTTGCCAGCCCGACTCGCTGGTCGGCTCCACCGCCACACGGCGTGCCGGGGTCGCCTTGGTGGCCGTGCTTCGGGGGCTGTGCGCACCCCATCCGAAAATGCTCATGGCGTGAGTGCTCCGCGCACCCGTGGCGGCGCTGACGCGGCGCAGGCATCACGGCCATCGATGGCTTGGTAACAGTAGGTATCCATGGCAAGCAGTGTGGGGCCGAAGGCCGTCGGAAACCCGCCTCTTTCCAGGCGCTCCCCCGACTTGCGGGTGTGCTTCCTTCACGCCCGCGGCGGCGTTGTGACACGTCGCTGCCTCAGGCACCCCCTACGATCGTCAAATGGCGTTGATGGTGTCGATGGTTTTGTGGAATGGCGTCACCCGACTCGGCGAAGCGCAGATCCTGCTGCCCGCCGCATTGCTGACCGCCCTGTGGTTCGTTTGGCGCGATCGCTCGCCTCGGCTGGCGGCGGTGTGGCTGGGCGGCATCGTGGTCGCCACGCTGGTCACCACCGCGTCGAAAGTCGCCTTCATCGGCTATGGGCTGGGCTGGGCCGCGCTGGACTACACCGGCGTGTCGGGCCATTCGATGTTCGCGGCCGCCATCTATCCGCTGACCGGTGTGGCCCTCGTCAGTGCCGCCGCCGGCTTGCAGGCCGCGCGCTGGGAGCCGCTGGGCTTGCTCTCGGGCGCGGCACTCGCCACCGTGGTGGGCGTGTCGCGGGTGGCGATCGGGGTGCACTCCTGGAGCGAAGTGGTGGCCGGCTTGCTGGTCGGCGGTGCGGTGACGCTGCTGGCCACGCGAGCCCAGCGCGCGCCACCGGCGCGGCATTCGCTGTGGTTGCCGGTGGTGGTGTGCGTGTGGCTGGGCAGCGCCCTGCCGTATGCGCCGCCGTCACCGACGCACGGCTGGGTCACGCAGCTGGCACTGGCGGTGTCGGGGCGTTCGCAGCCCTACACCCGCGCCGACCTGCTGGCTCCGCGCGCCGCACCCCCAGACAGCGCAGGCCCCACCAGCAGCACCCCTCAGCGGCGAGGGGACAGCGACTTCGCCAACCCCGTTTGATCGAGCACGTCGGACACCAATTCCAGCCGCAGCAGCGGGTTGTCCAGCGACATCAGGCGCTGCTTGTGCTCGGCGCCCATGGGCAACAACTCGCACCAGCGGTTGGCGACCCAGCCGCAGTCGCCCCAGCGGTAGGGCGGTTGAAACGGCAGTTCCGCCGCGTCGCCCGCCCGCTGCGTGTGGCTGTGCACCGCCTCGCGCAAGGTGGCCGACACCGACGCCAGATCGCTGGGCACGCCCACCTCGGCGTCGCCGTTCAGCAGCTCGACGTCGGCGACCCACAGGCCGTGCTTCAGCTGCTCGCGCGAGCGGATGCGAAAGCGCTGGGTGCCCGTGCAGCCTATCGTCATCAGGCCGGGATTCGGCCGCTCCAGGTGGGCTATGCGGGCCAGCGTACCGATCTCGTGAAACGCCTCGGGCGCGCCGGGGTCGCGCAGGCCCTCGGGACCGCTTTGCGACGGTGCGCTGCGCACCTCACGGCCCTCGGTCAGGCAGACGACGCCGAACGGGGTGCCCGCCTTGTGCGCCCGCCCGATCATGTCCAGGTAACGCACTTCAAAAATGCGAAGTGGCAGGTAACCCCCAGGGAACAGCACGCATCGCAGCGGAAAAAGCGGCAACGCGGTGATTTGGGTCGGTGGCATCTCCATCTGCGGATTGTCACGCCACCCCGACCCGGCTGCGGGACAGGGATTGCCCTTGTCTTGTCAGCCGTGCGGGGTCAGCGCGGCACCCGGTGCGCGGCCCTCGGCACGCAGCAGCGCCTCAAGGCACTGGTCGCGGATGCCGTAGAAGCGCTTGATGTCGTCGATCTGCGCCCACACCGCGTCAGTTGGCTGCGGCTGTGCTCGCTTCACGGCCAGGATCATCTTGTTCTTCTGCGTGTGCTCCAGCGCCACGAACTCGAACACCTGGGTGTCGTAGCCACAGGCGTCGAGCAGCATCGCGCGCAGGCCGTCGGTCAGCATCTCGGCCTGCTGCCCCCTGTGCACGCCATGCTGCAAGATCGGCCGCAAGGGATGCGGGCTCAGCAGCTGCGGGCGCAGCTCCTTGTGGCAGCACGGCGAGCACAGGATGATGGCCGCGCCGCCGCGCAGGCCCAGGTGGATGGCGTGGTCGGTGGCGGTGTCGCAGGCGTGCAGCGCGATCATCACGTCGAGGGGCTGCAGCGCACGGCTGCGCACATCGCCTTCGTCAAAGCGCAGGCCGACCAGGCCGAGCTGCTGCACCACCGCATTGCCCAGGCGCACCATGTCGCTGCGCAACTCGACGCCGCTCACCTGTGCTTCGATGCCGGGCTGTTGCAGCAAATGGTCGTGGACGGCAAAGGTCAGGTAGCCCTTGCCTGCGCCGAAATCGACGACGCGCAGCGGACGCTTCTCGGCAGGCTGCGCCGGGTCGGTATCGAGCAGGCGCGACGCCTGCAAGGCACCGGCAAACACCTCGACGAACTTGTTGATCTGCTTCCACTTGCGCGACATCGCAGGCACCACCGCATGGTGCGCCGTGGTGACGCCGAGCGCGGTCAGGAACGGCCGGGTCACGTCGACGGTGCGGTGCTTCTCACGGTCGTGCGCGGTGGCCTGCCCACGCGCCTCGGGCTCGCCGGTCACGGCCGCCTCGCCCGCCGCGTCAGCGATCACCGGCCGTCGGCGCAGCGTGCAAACGCCGCGCTGGCTGATCATCAGCTCGACCATGGCATCACGCGTGTGCAGCTGGGCGTGGCGAAACACCGGCCCGAGCAGCTTCCGCAGCCACTGCAGCGCGTCGGCGATCGGCAGGTTCTTCGTCTCGTCGCGGGTGGCGTAGCGGTACACGAACGACAGGCAGGGCGAGCCGCGCAGCACGATGGGCCGCACGCTGACACGCTTCAGGTCGGCCTCGGGCCCGCAGTGCCTGGACAGCAGCAGCGACTCGAAGCCCCCGCCATCGAGGCTCGCCGCGCACAGCGCGGCAAAGCGGGCCAGCGTGGCCGCGCCCGGGGTGGTTGCGGGCAGCGTGTCGCGGGCGGTCACGGGCGGGCGCGATCGCGGCCGTGGCGCTCGCCGCAGTTGGCGCGCTCGGTGGCGTCGACCAAGGCGCTGCAGCGCGCGGCGCTGTCGTCGATGGCGGCAGGCGGGGTGCCGCGGGCCGCCGGGTCGCGGCTCCGTTCGAGCTTCAACGGCGCGGCCGAAGGCTTCGGGCCGAGCGGGATGTTGATCTGTGGCGTGACCGTGCCTTCGTGCCGGGCGTTGTCAGCGGGCGACGCGTTGTCGCGCTTTTCCTCCGGCGTCAGCAAACGCGGCCCAGTCGCGCCCGCCGGGGCCGACGCACTCGCGGCGGGCGGCGGCGGGCCCGGCTCGGCGCGGACAACGGCGCAAGGCAACAGCGCCAGTGCAACCATCAACGGCAGGCATCGAATCTTCATCACCTATCCTCTGCGGGCTGAAAGGCGCCTCGCGGTGCCCCGGTGTAGCACGTTCGGCCGCTGCGGTCGCCAGAAGATGTCCTCATGACCCCCCACAACGTCACTGCCCTCACCGATCCACCCGACGCCGACGAGGCGATCCACGAACCCCGGCTGTGGCGCGACCACGGTTGGACCGCTCGCGTCATCAAGAACGAGGACGACGAGGGCTGGGCGGTCGAGATGCTGAAGCAGGGCGAGGCCGAGCCCGCGCTGGTCGGCCCGTGGACGATGGGGCGCGACAAGAAGAACCCGAAGCCGCTGGACACCGCCGCCTTCAACACATTGGTAAAAACGGCCGCCGAAGTGCTGCGCCGGCACGAGCAGGCACTCGACGCACAGCTGCACCAGCGCGTGGTCGTCGATGGTGATGCCGGCCGCATCACCGTCACGCTCGACATCGTGGCCGACGACGACGATCCCTCTGCCCTGCTCAGCGCCACCACCGCGGCCGGCGACACGCTGGCGCAGGTGCGCGTGTCGGCCGGCTTTCGTCTGAGCGCCGGCAGCGCCCGCCGCTGGATCGCCGACGACTTTCGCCGGCCGGACTGAGCGCGCAGGCTGGGCAGACTCAGCCGACCTCGGGCACGTCGAGTTCGCGCGCGGTCAGCCACAACCGCGCGTCGAACTCGAGCTGGTGGTAGTCGGGCGCCATGTGGGTGCACAGCGCATAGAACGGCTTGTCGTGGTCGCGCTCCTTCAGGTGTGCCAGCTCGTGCACCACGATCATCTTCAGGAACGGCGCGGGCGCGTCCTTGAACAGGCTGGCGATGCGGATCTCGCGCTTGGCCTTCAGCCGGCCGCCCTGCACCCGCGACACCGTCGAATGCGTGCCCAGCGCGTTGCGCAGCACCTGCAGCCGCGGGTCGTAAGCCACCTTCGCGATCGGCGGCGCGCTGCGCATGTGGCGGGTCTTCAGGTCCATCACATAGTCGTACAGCGCCGGATCGCTGCGCACCGCGTGGGCCTCGGGGTAGCGCTGCTGCAGGTGCAGGGCCAGCCGACCTTGCGCGATCAGTTCGGCAACGCGCGACAGCACATCGGGCGCATAGCCAGCCAGATATTTCAGGCTCATGCGGTGAGCTTCGTTGCCGCGCGTTCCAGCACCAGCAACAGGTTGTTCGCCGGCATCGCCACCCGCTCGCGCAAGTGCAGGCCGACCGCATGCGCCTGCGCCAGCACGTCTTCCCGCCGGCGCAGGCCCCAGGCGGGGTGGCGCTCACGCAGGTCCGCATCGAACGCCTGATTGCCCGGCGAGGTCGGCACCTCGTCTTCGAGGTACGGGCCGTAAAGCACCAGCCGACCGTCGGGCGACAGCACCCGCGCGGCCAGTTGCATCAGCGCGGGGCAGGTGGCCCATGGCGAGATGTGCAGCAGGTTGGCGCAAAACACCGCGTCGACCGGGATGGGCAGGCCGACCGCGGGCGCGGCCAGCACGTCCAGGTGCAGCGCGGGCCGCACGTTGGCCAAGCCCTCGCACCACGCATCGATCGACGCCAGCGCGAGCGGCTCGGCATCGGTGGGCTGCCAGCGCCAGCCGGGCAGCCCGGCCGCGACATGCGCCGCATGCTGGCCGGTGCCGCTGGCGATTTCCAGCGCCGTGCCCGACGCCGGCAGCACGCGCTGCAGCTGCGCAAAGATAGGTGCGCGGTTGCGTTCTGCGGCCGGGCTGTGCTGTCGTGAATCAGAGATCATGCGAGGATGGTGCACGAAGTCGCCGCCACCTCGAAGTGGCGCCGCAGGCGCGGGTCTTGCGTACCGCGCACTCACTCAGGCCTCCCGGAGATGCACCATGCCCTCACCCGACCTGGAATCGCTGCGCACCTCAGTGCACACCGCGTTCTCGCTGGCTCATCTGCTCGAACGCATCGAACGCAGCGGTGGCGCGGTCGACGCACACAGCTACCGCCATGTCGTTGCCCGGCTGCAGGATGCCTTGTCGGGCCCGCTGCCCGAGTCGGCATTGGCCGCGGTGCTGCGCAGCTATCCGTCGGCGGCGGAAGTGTTCGAGAACATGAACTACGCGCACGCCGGGTTGTCGTGCGCCTCGCTGGAATGCAAGGTGGCGTCCGAGGTGCAGGCCGCCCAGGCGTTGCGGCGCGCGGCGCAGCGCCGCGCGTAGGGTGCACTGTCCTTCGCTACTGCGGCGACCCGGGCAAGGCGGCGGGCGCCATCGGCTGCATCAGCTGACCACGCGCACCACGAAGGCATCAACCTGCTGGCGCAGGCATCGCGGTCAGTTCACGCAACCGCTGGTGCGCCGCGTCGTCCCAGGCGATGGGCAGCTGATTCCTGGCCTGCAGATAGTGGTGGGTGAACACGTCGAGGTAGGCTTCCAGCGTTTGCTCGGCCCGGTGTTCACCGGCCAGGTTCAGGCACAGGGCCGCAACCTCGCTGGTGCAGAAGTGGTCGTTGCGGCGGGAGCGCCGCAGCCTGTACTGCGAGACCTGGTCCGGCTGCAGGCTGAGCACCGGCAGGTGGTCGAGGTAGGGGCTTTTGCGGAACATCTTGCGGGCCTCGGCCCAGGTGGCGTCCAGCAGGATGAACAGCGGGCGTTTGCCGACCACACCATCAGCGGCGCTGTACGATTGAACGCTGTGCACCACGCGCTCGGGTGACACATATTCCCCCGGAAACACCACGTACGGTTGCCACTGCGGGTCGCGCAGCAGGGCCAGCAAGGCCGGGTCGGTCTCGGTGCGGGCCCAGCCGAAGGCAAAGGTGTCGGCCACCACATCGGCGATCAACCAGCCGGTGTTGCTGGGCTTGAGCGGCTCGATGTCGGCCATCAGCAGGCACACGCCCGAAAGCGTGGGCACGTTCGGGCGCAAGGCACACGTGCAGTGGCTGGGCAGCAGCCGGCAGCCCGCACACCGCTCGCGTTTGAAGCCCCCGCGGGCGAGAAAGGGTTTGGCGCTGCGCGCCAAGCGGGCGGCACGCAGAAGTGAGACCGCGTGGGCGGTGGCGCAAGTCAATTCGGTGGCTTCTAGGTTTCGTTCGATGTTCACACACTCTGCAGTCGCGAGCCGCGTTGCACCCTCGTGCCGGCGCACGGCATCATCGGGCGCCATGACGCCTCCGGCCGACAACCCTCCGCAAGCACCGGCGTCGAAGTGCGCAACGCGGGCTACGCGCCGCACTGGCAAGCATCGTCACCATGTGTATGTCGTCGAACTCGACGACCGCGTGTGGAACGAACCCCGCTTCCGCAAGGCGAACCCCGACCACCAGCTGGGCAAGCCCTTCGTCTACGTCGGCATGACCGGCCTCGGCCCCGACCTGCGCTTCGACAAGCACAAGGCCGGCATCCAGGCCAACCGTTATGTGTTCGAGTACGGCCTACGCCTGCTGCCCGCTCTGTACGCCGTCTACAACCCGATGCCCTACGAAGCCGCGCGCGAGATGGAGGTGGAGCTGGCGATCGGGCTGCGCGAGGCGGGCTATGGTGTGTGGCAAGCGTAACAGGCGCAGCCTGGCTCACTCACGCAGCTCCCGCTTTATTTCGTTCGTAACACGGGCAGCGCGTTTTCAGATCGCAAGCTGTAGGCGCCGGGCCGCAACCCCACGTTGTGGATGCATGACCAGCCCATGCTGGCGTGCTCAAGATGCTCGGAGCCTATGCGAGCGTCGCTTGAAATGAAAGACTGAATCATGAAGAAGAACCTGCTCATCGCTGCCGTGCTGACCACCTTCGCTGCCGTGTCGTTCGCCGCGACACCGGCGCCAACGGCGGCCGCCTCTGCGGCCACACCGGCCGCGAAGCCGGTGCACAAGGTCAAGCACGCGCACACCGTGAAGAAGGATGCCGCGCCTGCCGCTGCCACGCCGGCGGCCAAGTAAGCACACAGCGCTTGCGGTAACAGGGCCTGAGGACACTCAGGCCCTTTTTGCGTTCCGGCAATTCGGCCGCGAGGCACGTCTGCCTCGTGGGTGCGGCTGAGCGGCCAGCGTGTCTATGTCGCAGGGGTCTGCGGGCCGGCCGGAACAATGACCTGCAAAACGCCGGGCCGCGTTGAATACCGCAGCGGCGTGTTCATCATCGAGACCTCGCCGTCGGTTGCCACGCGGAGGTGCCGATGGTGGGTGTGCACCGTGAACTGCTGCGCGGCCACGACGTCGAAATCGCGGGCCTGCTGAAGGCGGTGCAGCAACGCCCGCACCGCCAGCTGGAGCAGGCCGAAGCGGCCCATGCGATGGGTCAGATAAAGAGACAGCAAGCCCTGATCGAGCGCGCGCCGCTCACCGATCTCGAAGCCCTCCATCGTGTAGGCGTTGTTGCCGATGAAGACGAAGGGCGTGCGCCGCGCCAGGGTTTGGCCATCGAGTTCGACCGTCACGTCGAGCACAGGGTAGCGGCGTGCTGCGTTGATGCTGGCATCGAGCAGCGCGCGCCACTTGCCGTGACCCAGCCGGTGCTGGCGATGGTTTCGCTCGCGCACGATGTCCGGGTACAGGCCCAGGCTCGAGTTGATGATGAACACGCGGCCGTTGACGTCGCCAACGTCGACGGCCTTGCGGTGGCCTGCCGCGACGTTGGCGATCGCCGCATCTTCATCCAGCGGAATTCCGAGGTCCTTCGCGAAGTGGTTGAGCGTGCCCATGGGCAGAACGCCCAACGGCGTGGTCGTGCCGCACAGCATGGCGGCAACGGCGCTGACCGTGCCATCTCCGCCACCCGCCACGACGGCGCCGACGCCTGCCGCCACCGCATTGCGCGTCTCGGCGTGAATCTGCTCGCCGGAGACCTGCAGCACGTTGGGCTGGAGCCCTGCCGCGGCGAGCTTGCCGCGCAGTCGCTCGACGGCTTCCGGTGCGTGCCCGCCGCCTGCGCCCGCGTTGAGAATCACCGTCACGCGGGGGTCAGTCTTGCGCATTGGCAGTCTCAACATCAGCGCGGTGGCGCGTAAATCTTCTCAGAAAAGCAACGCACAAGGCCAGCCACAGCACGCCTTCCAGCATCGCGGCGAGCACGTCACTGAGGTAGTGCGCACCGAGGTAGACGCGGGAGGTTGCCACGAGCAGCACCATCACCACCGCACCGACAACGATGGCGCCGCGCCGCAGCGCACTTTGCCCAGGCCGCCGCAGCAACAGCAGCACCAGGAAGCCGTAAAACACCGTGGTTGCCGCGGTGTGGCCACTTGGGAAGCTGTAGCTGGCCAGGGTCACCAGAGGATCTTCGAACTGCGGCCGGGGGCGTTGAAAGACCTGCTTCAGCGCCGCATTGACCAACATGCCACCCACGACCGACAAGACCAGCAGGCGCAACCAATGATGCTGTTGGCGCAGGTACAGACGCACGCTCAGCGCTGCCGTCATCACCGACACCCCCAGGATGCTGTGCCAGTGAGTGATCAGCAGCATGAACTGCGTGAGCACCGGATGGTGGTGGGCATGAAAACCAGGCACTGACAGACACATCGGACAAGCTTGAATCCATGGGCGCTAGGCTACGCGAAGGGCCATGAAATGACGTTGGGTGGGTGCGAAGCGCGGCGTCGGCGCAGGTTTCCGGCGGTCCTTAAATTGGGGCTTCGGCCGCAGGCCAACTTGGGCGTTCGCCGGCGGGTTCAGTTGGCGCGGGCGAGCCAGGAAAGAATGTCGTAGCCCTCTTGGTCGCCGCGAACTTGAGAGTTGTGTTCGATGCGCCCGGCCAATACTTCTTGACCTGCGTGGATCAGCAGCTTCGTCTCCCTCAGGCGCTTAAGCTGTCACAAGATCACGCCACGCTGCCTGCAGCGTATCTGGTGTGCAGGCGTAGCGCCCGCCGAGCATCCAGTTGTTTTTCCCACTCGGGTGGTACACCCATCGCCACGGGACCCCTCTTGCGTCAAGAAAGGCGCGTGCCGCTTCGCGTGTTTTGGCACCCAGGACGAGTACACCACCCGGCTGCAGCCGATCTAGGAGCGTACCTAGCCGTGGTAGCCCGGCGCGAAGTTGAGCCGAGGTCACAACACTTTGCGTATTAGGGCCAATGCTGCCAAGACAAAGATTCGTATACGCGATTTCGGGCCACCACTGGGAAGCGGTAATTCCGAGCTTGCTTTCGAGGGTGTCGAATAAAAGATCCGTACGCAGTCCATCCAGGCACTGCTGCCAGTAGACATCGTCGTACTCGGATTCGGCATCGTATGTCCCTGCATAGCTCTCGCCGAGTACAAATATTGAGCGCGTCTTCTGAAACGCCTCGCCGACCCACGGTCGATCAGGATCGATTGCCCGGGTGGGGTGCGCGCTGTGGTCTATCTGCAAGTACAGGATCTCCGACGTAGGGCGCCTAGTTAACTGCTTCGGCGCGCAAGCGCTGACAAGCACTTAGCGCAGTCGGCACCACGGGGCTCCGCCGCAAGCGGCAGAAGTTGATGCGACTGGCTGTTCATCGCGCCAAATCTACCGCTCAAGCTAAGCCGAGCCCACGCCAAGGACTGCCCGGCTGGCTCGGTTCAGCGCCCTGAATGCAGCAACCCGGCGCGCTGCTCGCGCAAGAACGGCCGATCGATCGCCGCCCCCAGTCTCTCGACGAGTTCCGCGGGCACCCCGGCCTCAGTGAAGTGCGCCCGCCACCCCTCGACCACCCTGGCCACATCGGCAGCGTGCGCAAGCGCGGCCTTCGGCTCGAGCCAGAACTGGCGCGACAGCGACAGCGCGTTGTCGATGCTCGACTCGGCGCCACGCTCGCCCACCACCATCGACTGGTAGCCCAATGACTGTCCGGCAGGTACCACGTCAAAGGCAGGCGACAGCACGAGCTGCTGATCCGGGCGCACGAGCAGCACATGGTTTTTCTCGTGATCGTCGGTGTTGTCGATCAGGATGTTGAAGACCATGCGCCTGAACAACTCGGCCATTTGCAGGCGGTTCAGATCACCTTCCGTTGGCCCGCGGCGGCGCAACAGCTGCGCGAGCTCCGGATAGGACAACTCCGCGGCGGCCGCGCGCAACGCCACGTGCGCCGACATCGCATGCACCCGCCGGCCCCCAGCGTCGCGATCGAAGCGCTGGACTGCGACCGCTGCGCCACCGCGGCCGAACGGCACTGGGCGCGTGGGCGCAACGTCGATTCCTGCGCGAGCGGCCAGGGTCATGGCCGCATGCTCGGCCAACGGCTCGGCAGACATGGCCTCCTCGGCGAACTTCAGGACCCACTGCGCGCCTTCGATCTCAACGAGCGCCTTGGGCCGCGCCCCGCCCAGCGTTCCGGGCGCCAGCAGTCGACGCTGCGCCTCCTTGACCGGCAAGCCACTCAGCACCTGCTGCACGAGCTGGTGCAAAGCGTCAACGTCGGCCAGATGCGGCAGTGCGCCGCGGTAGCGCGGCACGTACTCGGCGTCCGAGACCGACACCCCGAGCGCACCGAAACGGTCGTCGCCCGCAAAGTACAGCATCTCGAGCGTCGACAACCGCGGCGGCCGGTCGATGTGCCGGATGACGCGCTCGCCCCATCGGTCCGGCCTCGCATCGTCGACCGCACCCGCGGCCGCATCCTTCTCCCTCGGCAAATGCTCGAGGTCGCTCAGCGGCAGATCCTCGCTGAGCGCGAAACCGTTCCTGCGCCACGCCGCCGCGTACGTCAGGGACACGCCCCGTGCGCCCGTCTTGACGAGGTTGATCTCGCCCACGAGTGCGGGCTGCGCTGGATCGGCAAGCCACCACAGGTAGAGCCGATCGACGACCTCATAGTCCATGCTCAAGCCTCGTCCTTGGCGGCACGCGCGACGCGCCCGCGCCTGGATCTCAGCTGGCGCTCCTGCGCTGCAACGCGCACGTCAGCTTCCAGTGCGCCCAGATCTTGTTGCGGGTCAGCCAGGTCGGGTAGCGCGCCGGCGCGGCCCATGATCCAAAGCGCCGTTGCGTACACCCCCATGCTCACGCCCGGCTCGCCGCGCTCCATGCTGGCCAGCGTCGGCACCGACACCCCCAGTCGCTGTGCCCAGGCGCGCTGCGACTGCTTGCGCCGCAGGCGCGCCAGCGCGAGCCGCTCGCCCAGCTCGGCCAGTGCCTTGGCCGCCTGTGGTGGCATGCTGGACAGGGATGGGGATGCCTTTGACACAAAATAAATTTTATCTAATATGTATATAAAGAGCAAGTTTATATGATGTCACTGGTTCTGTGAGAAGGTGAGACCTTCAACGGCGACTGACCGCAACGCTCAAAAAGGAGCACACCAATGCCTACCCAACGACGGACAAACTCATCGATTTCGGGCCCCGTGTCTGCGGTTTGCGCCAGCCTAGGCTGTTGCCCGAGCAGATTTCCGAAGGGGTGTCGCAGGCGCTGATCGATGCCTTGAGGAACATAACGAACCGCGCGGCCTATCTGAGCGCTGTGCTTGAAAATGGAGACCAGGAAGAAGTGTTGCCCGCGCTGCGTCGAATCACAGCCGCTTTCGGTGGCGCGCCGAAACTGGCTGAGCAAACTGGCGCCCTACGCGTATCCCAACGCATCACACGTCAATATTCGCTGCCCTCAACGCATTCGTCTCGATGAACTCGCGGCGGGGTTCGACCTCGTCGCCCATCAGCATCGTGAACACGCGGTCGGCTTCGATGGCATCGTCGATCTGCACGCGCAGCAGGCGGCGCACGGTCGGGTCCATCGTGGTTTCCCACAGCTGGCTGGGGTTCATCTCGCCCAGGCCCTTGTAGCGCTGGCGGGCCACGGCCCCTTCGGCCTGCTGGATCAGCCAGGCCATGGCCTGGCGGAAGTCACCGACGGCCGCCTGCTTCTGGCGTTCGCCTTCGCCGCGTTTCACGGTGGCGGTGTTGCTGACCAGGCCCTTGAAGGTCTTGCCTGCGGTGCTCAGCGCGTCGTAGTCGGCGCCGTGCACGAAGTCGGCGGTGATCACGCTGCTTTTCACGTTGCCGTGGTGCATGCGGCTGATGCGCAGGATGTGCTTGTCGAGCCGCGTGTCGAACTGTGCGGTCACGTCGGCGTCGTGCAGCGCCGCCTTCAGGTCGGTGGCCGACTGCTCGGCGGCTTCCAGCGTGTCGAGGTCG
This sequence comes from Rhizobacter sp., assembly GCA_021732645.1. Taxonomy (GTDB): domain Bacteria; phylum Pseudomonadota; class Gammaproteobacteria; order Burkholderiales; family Burkholderiaceae_C; genus PBB1. The sequence goes on from JAKFUQ010000073.1 coordinate 29,360, forward strand.
AGGTGCAGGCCGTTGGCCATCGCGCGCAGGGCCTCGATGTCCATCCACGCGCTAAGCCGATCGACCACGTTGTTGGCCAGCACGTACTGGCGCGCCAGTGTTTCCAGCGTTTCGCCTTGCAACACGGCCGAGCCTTCAATGCCGGTGTCGAGCTGCGCGTCTTTCAGCGCTACCTTCAGCAGGTAGGCGTCGAGCTCGGTGCCGTCTTTCAGGTACTGCTCTTCCTTGCCCAGCTTCACCTTGTAGAGCGGCGGCTGCGCGATGTAGATGTGGCCGCGCTCGACCAGCTCGGGCATCTGCCGGAACAGGAAGGTCAGCAGCAGCGTGCGGATGTGTGCGCCGTCCACGTCGGCGTCGGTCATGATGATGATGCGGTGGTAGCGCAGCTTGTCAGGGTTGAAGTCGTCGCCACCCATGCCCTTGCCGATGCCGGTGCCCAGTGCAGTGATCAGCGTCAGGATTTCATTGCTGGTCAGCAGCTTCTCGTAGCGCGCCTTCTCGACGTTCAGGATCTTGCCGCGCAAGGGCAGGATCGCCTGGAACTTGCGGTCACGGCCCTGCTTGGCCGAGCCACCGGCGGAGTCGCCCTCGACGATGTAGATCTCGCACAGCGCCGGGTCTTTTTCCTGGCAGTCGGCCAGCTTGCCAGGCAGGCCCATGCCGTCGAGCACGCCCTTGCGGCGCGTCATCTCGCGGGCCTTGCGGGCGGCTTCACGCGCACGCGCGGCATCGACGATCTTGCCGACGATGATCTTCGCGTCGGCCGGGTTTTCAAGAAGGTAGTCGGTCAGCGCCTTGCTGACCACGTCTTCGACCGGGCCACGCACTTCGCTCGACACCAGCTTGTCTTTCGTCTGGCTGCTGAACTTCGGCTCGGGCACCTTCACGCTGAGCACGCAGCACAGGCCTTCGCGCATGTCGTCGCCGGTCACCTCGACCTTGGCCTTCTTGGCCACTTCGCTGTCGTCGATGTACTTGTTGATCACCCTCGTCATCGCGGCACGCAGGCCGGTCAGGTGGGTGCCGCCATCACGCTGCGGGATGTTGTTGGTGAAACAGAGGACGTTCTCGCTGTAGCCGTCGTTCCACTGCATCGCCACATCGGTGGTGATGGTCGTGCCCTGGTCGCTGACCTTCTCGCCCATCGCGCCGAAGATCGTCGGGTGCAGCACCTTCTTGCCGGTGTTGACGTACTGCACGAAGCCCTTGACGCCACCGGCGAAGGCGAAGATGTCTTCCTTGTTATTGCGCTCGTCGACCAGGCGGATCTTCACGCCGTTGTTCAGGAAGCTCAGCTCGCGCAGCTTCTTCGCGATGATGTCGTAGTGGAAATCGATGTTCGAGAAGATTTCCAGATCGGGCAGGAAGTGCACTTCGGTGCCGCGCTTTTCGGTGTCACCGGTGACGCGGAGTGGAGACACCTCGAAGCCATCGCGCATCTCGACCAGGCGGTCTTGCGGAATGCCCTGCTTGAACTCCATGAAATGCGTCTTGCCGTCGCGGCGCACCGTCAGGCGCAGCCATTTGCTCAGGCCGTTGACGCAGCTCACACCCACGCCGTGCAGCCCGCCGGAGACCTTGTAGCTGTTCTGGTTGAACTTGCCGCCCGCGTGCAGCTCGGTCAGCGCGATCTCGGCCGCGCTGCGCTTGGGCTCGTGCTTGTCGTCCATCTTGACGCCGGTCGGGATGCCGCGGCCGTTGTCGGTGACGGAAATCGAGTTGTCGGAATGGATGGTCACGACGATGTCGTCGCAGTGCCCGGCCAGAGACTCATCGATCGAGTTGTCGACCACCTCGAACACCAGGTGGTGCAGGCCAGTGCCGTCCGACGTGTCGCCGATGTACATGCCCGGCCGCTTGCGCACCGCTTCGAGGCCTTCGAGGATCTGGATGCTGCCTTCACCGTAAGCGGCGCTTTGCGCCGCATCGTCGGCGGCTTTGGCAGTCTTCTTGGCGGTGTCGTCAGAAGGAATCGATTCACTCATAGATTGTTCTTAGAGGGCCCGCGGGCCCGGGTGTGCTTCAAAACAGAACCCCCCCGCTCGGCGGGGGGCAGGGGGGAGCCCAGCAACCGCGCAGCGGATATGAACCGCCACGCGGTTCATATCCGCATGGGCATGACCACGTACTTGAAGCCCGCCTGCTCGGGCACCGTGATCAGCACGCTGGAATTGGTGTCTTGCAATTCCAGCTTGATCATCTCGGCGCTGATGTTGGCCAGCGCGTCCATCAGGTAGGTGACGTTGAAGCCGATCTCGATGCTGTCGCCCGCATAGTCGATCTCGATTTCTTCCTTGGCCTCTTCCTGTTCGGCATTGCTCGACGCGATGCGCAAGGTGCCGGGTTCGATGTTGACGCGCACCCCCTTGAACTTCTCGCTGGTCAAAATCGCCGCGCGTTGCAGGCTGGACAACAACGCCACGCGCCCCAAGGTGATGTGGTTTTTGTGATTCTTCGGGATCACCCGGTTGTAGTCGGGGAACTTGCCTTCGACCAGCTTGGTGACGAACTCCATGCCGCTGAAGCTGAACTTCGCCTGGTTGCCAGCAAAGCGCAACTCGATGGTGCTGTCCTGGTTGCCCTTGTCGTCTTTGAGCAAACGCTGCAACTCGAGCACCGTTTTGCGCGGCAGGATCACCTCCTGTTTGGGTATCTCGCTCTCCAGCGTGGCATGGGCCAGTGCCAGACGATGCCCATCGGTGGCCACCAAGGTCAGCGTCTTGCCTTCAGCGACAAACAAGATGCCGTTCAGGTAGTAGCGGATGTCGTGCACCGCCATCGCAAAGTGCACCTGGTTGATCAGGTTCTTCAGTGTCGCCTGGGGCACCTTGAACACCGGGCCGAAGTCGGCCGCTTCCTGCACCAACGGGAAGTCATCGCTGGGCATGGTCTGCAAGGTGAACCGGCTCTTGCCCCCTTGCAAGGTCAGCTTGTTCTGGTTGGCGCTCAGGGTGACGGTCTGGTCGACGGGCAAGGCGCGCAAGATGTCGATCAGTTTGCGGGTGCCCACGGTGGTTGCGAAGCTGGCCGCATCGCCATCAAAGGTGTCGCGGGTTCGCACCTGGATCTCGAGGTCCGAAGTGGTGAATTCGATGTCGCCAGCGTTCTTGCGCAGCAACACGTTGGCAAGGATAGGCAAGGTGTGTCGCCGCTCGACGATGCCCGACACCGACTGAAGCGCACCCAGCAATTTTTCTTGCGTCGTCTTCAAGACAATCATGTGAACCTCTCAGATTAGCCGTAGTAGTAGGGGCCCCGAGGCCCTGTGTACAACCCTATTTTCTGCCTTTAGATCAACACTTTAGAGGTGGATCAACCCTGTGTACCCATGCCCGCGATGCGCGGGACTCAGGTGCAACAACTTGTCCGCTGCGGCGAACGATGTGGATAACGCTCGCTTGTTCGAAAGTTGTCCCCAGTGTTGTGCGTTGACAGGGATCAAAAGGCAGTCGCAAAACTCAGCCTTTGAGTGTTTGTTCCAGCACATGCAGTTGCTGGTTCAGCTCGGGGTTCTTTTGCCGTTCGGCCGAGATCTTGCGCACGGCATGCAGCACGGTCGTGTGGTCACGGCCACCGAACAGCTCGCCGATCTCGGGCAGGCTTTTCTGCGTCATTTCCTTGGCCAGGTACATCGCTATCTGGCGTGGCCGCGCGATGCTGGCGGGCCGCTTCTTCGAGTACATGTCGGCGACCTTGATCTTGTAGAAGTCGGCCACGGTCTTTTGTATGTTCTCGACGCCGACCTGCCGATTTTGGATCGACAACAAGTCTTTCAGCGCGTCGCGGGCCAGGGCGATGCTGATGTCCTTCAGGCTGAAGCGCGAATAGGCCAATATCTTGCGCAGCGCGCCTTCGAGCTCGCGCACATTGGCGCGCACGTTCTTGGCCACGAAGAAGGCCACGTCCTCGGGCATGGTCGCGCCTTCGGCCTCGGCTTTTTTCATCAGGATCGCCACCCGCATTTCCAGCTCGGGCGGCTCGATGGCGAC
>JAKFUQ010000069.1 GCA_021732645.1 Rhizobacter sp.
GGCCGATGCGGTAGGCGCGGTCGAGGAAAAGATGCTGGAGTTGCAGGCCCGCAAGGCGGGCCTGGCTGACTCTTTGCTGTCCGGGGTGGCAGGCACCGCCGCACTCACCGCGCAGGATTTCGACGAACTGTTCAAGCCGCTCGTCGGCGATTAGCCCTGCGAATCAGCCGCGTGCCCGCAGCAGGTTATTTTTTCTTCGGATCGACCTGGTTGCCGATCACCCCGCCGACCGCCGCGCCACCCAGCGTGCCCAGGGTTCCGCCGCCGGTCAGGATGGCACCTGCCGCCGCGCCGACGCCGGCTCCAATGGCGGTGTTCTTGTCGCGCTGGCTCAAATTGCTGCAACCCGTGGCGGCGACGGCGAGCAGCAAGGCAGCGGTCAACATGCCATGGCGGTGACGGATGGGGGCGTTTTTCATGCGAATCTCCAATGCAGGACGAAGTCCTGAGAGATCCAAGGATGCACGTCGGCATCGCCGATGACCATCGTTGCGCGCCGCGAGGGCGTGTCAGCCGGGGCCTACATGCCGCGCTGCGATCAAGCGGCCGGTGGGGGTGCCGAAGCAGGTTCGGCAGCGTCGCGACGACAGGCCGCCTGCAACGCCTGCCAACCCTCTCGTCCCAGCGCTTCCATCGTCCGCAGATTGACCTCGTAGATCGCTTCAGCCTCCGGAAAGGCCTGCACCGCACGATCGATGCTGGCCTCGCGCAGCAGATGCAGCGTGGGGTAGGGCGAACGGTTGGTGGCGTTGGTCACGTCGTTCGGCTCGGTGCCCTCGAACTGGTAGTCGGGGTGGAAACTGGCCAATTGCAATTCGCCGTCGCAGCCCATCTCGCTCAATGCGGCTTCGGCCACGTCGAGGAAATCGTTGTGGTCGGCAAAATCGCCCAACACCTGCGGATGCACCAACAAGGTCGTGTCGCAAAGCGCCGGGTCGATGTCCTGCAGCCGCTGGGCTTCGTCGCACAAGGTGCGCAGCAGCGTGTCGGTGTCGGTGGCGTGGCTGACCACACAACGCAGTTGGCCCTTCACGCGCACTGCTCGGGCGAACGGGCAGAGGTTCAGGCCGATCACCGCGCGGTCGACCCAGGCCAGTGTCTCGGCTGCGGCTGCACTCGGCGCGTGGGAATCAGAACTGTTCAACGCGGTCTGCCGAAGGTTCGGGCACCCAGTGGCCATTGACCAGGTGTTGGTTCGGTCGAAAGTTGGCTTTGTAGGCCATCTTGTCACTGGCGCCGATCCAGTAGCCCAGGTACAGGTGGGGCAACTTCAACAACCGCGTCTGCTCGATCTGCCACAGGATGTTGAACGTGCCGTAGCTGGTGCGGTCTTCGGGTTCGTAGAACGTGTACACGGCCGATAGCCCGTCGTTCAGGATGTCGAGGATCGACACCATCTTCAGCACGCCGAGCTGCCCAGGTGGCGCATCGGCCACCGGCTCACGAAACTCCACCAGCCGCGAATTGACCCGGCTTTGCAGCAGGAACTGGGTGTACTGGTCGACGCTGTCGTTGTCCATGCCGCCACCGGTGTGGCGCCCCGACTGGTAGCGCAGGTAGAGCTGGTAATGCTCCTGCATGAAGCCCAGCTTGAGCACGCGGGCCTGCAGCGTGCCATGCGACTTCCAGGCGCGGCGCTGGCTGCGGGTGGGCTCGAAGTGGGCCACCGGCACGCGCAACGGCACGCAGGCGCGGCAGCTGTCGCAGTGCGGGCGGTAGGTGAACAGGCCACTGCGCCGAAACCCGTTGCCGACCAGTCCCGAGTAGACATCCGACTGGATGATGTGGCCGGGCGTGGCAACCTGCGAGCGGGCCATCTTGCCCGACAGGTAGCTGCACGGGTAGGCCGCCGTCGAATAGAACTGCAAGGACGCGAGCGGAAGCTCTTTCGGGTGGGTCACGAACGGCCTTCGTCAGGGGAAACCACAGCGCTTGCGGGCAGCACAGCCAGATGCGCCCACAGCCGTTGATGGTACGTCCACGCCGTCACCGCCGACGCTTGAATGCGTTCGGCGATCGCGGCTTCAAACACGTTTCGCGGCAGTTCGCGACCGCCCATCGAGCCCAGGTGGCCGGTGCGTTGCTGGCAATCGATCAGGTCGATGCCGTGCTCGCGGCCAAAGCACACCAGCGCCGCCAATGCGATCTTCGACGCGTCGGTGCGCCGCGTAAACATCGATTCGCCGAAAAACATGCGGCCGAGGCCCACGCCGTACAGGCCGCCTGCCAGCTCGCCGTCGATCCAGGTCTCGATGCTGTGCACCGCGCCTTGTGCATGCCAGCGGCTGTAGGCGGCCACCATGTCGGGCACGATCCAGGTGCCGTCCTGTCCCTCGCGCGGGCTGCCGGCGCAGGCGGCGATGACCTGCTCGAAAGCGCTGTCGATGCGCACCTCGCAACCGGGCGAACGGGTGAATTTGCCGATGGTTTTGCGCAGCGAACGGCTGAGCTTGAATTCACGTGTCCACAGCACCATCCGCGGGTCGGGCGACCACCACAGCACCGGCTGCCCCTCGCTGTACCACGGGAACACGCCTTTCGAGTAGGCCTCGGTGAGCCGCGCCGGGGTCAAGTGGCCACCGGCAGCGAGCAGACCCGGTGCATCGCAATCGGGGGGCAGCGCACACCGCGTGTCGGGCAACGGATCGCGCGCGTCGCGCAACCAGTGGATCAAGCGGGGCTCCCTGTGATCACGATGGAACCATCGTAACCGCCGGGTTGATCGCCGCCCGCCGGGGCATGAAGTCTGCTTCGGTGGGAGTTCAGTACACCTCGGGCACCACGATGTCCTGCGGCACCGGGTGGCGCACGTAGTCGTCGTGCCGCTCGCGCGAGGGCAGCACGATGGAGGGCGACTCGGTTTCCTCGTACGGCATCTGGCCCAGCAGGTGGTGGATGCAGTTCAGCCGCGCCTTCTTCTTGTCCACCGCCTGCACCACCCACCATGGCGCTTCGGGGATGTGGGTGCGCTCCAGCATGATTTCCTTCGCGCGGGTGTAGTCCTCCCAGCGACGGCGTGATTCCAGGTCCATCGGGCTCAGCTTCCACTGCTTCAGCGGGTCGTGAATGCGGCCCAAGAAGCGCAGGTGCTGTTCCTCGTCGGAGATTGAGAACCAGTACTTGATCAGCTGGATGCCCGAGCGCACCAGCATCCGCTCGAATTCGGGGGCGGAGCGAAAGAACTCCTCGTACTGCTCGTCGGTGCAAAAGCCCATCACCCGCTCGACGCCGGCGCGGTTGTACCAACTGCGGTCGAACAGCACGATCTCGCCCGCCGCCGGCAGGTGCGACACATAGCGCTGGAAATACCACTGCGTGCGTTCGCGGTCGTTTGGCGCCGGCAACGCGGCGACGCGGCACACGCGCGGGTTCAGCCGCTGGGTGATGCGTTTGATGACGCCGCCCTTGCCGGCCGCATCGCGGCCTTCGAACAGGATCACCACCTTGTGGCCTGTCGCGACCACCCACTGCTGCAGCTTGACCAGTTCGCCCTGCATGCGAAACAGCTCGCGGAAGTAGCGCTGGCGGTCCTGCCTGTCCTGCTCGGTGGGCGTCGGTGCGCCGCCGTCTCCATGCGCCAGTGCATCGAGTGACCGGTCGTCCATTTCGAGCTCCAGCTCTTCGTCGTAGCTGTCCAGCACATCAAGGTGGATGCGGCGGAGGGTGTCGGGATCGGTCGGCTTCAAGGGGGTGTCCTGCGTTGCGGTGCACGAGGCACTCAGGGATACAGCAAAGACTATGAAAGTTTTGTGGCGAGATCGTGACGCGGCTTTGTCGTTCCTGATACAACGCGGTCTTGGAGGTTGCATCCCGTGCGTGATTTCGCTGCTCCCGTCGCGTTTGCTGTGCTGCTGTCGCTGGGCACGGAGTTGACGCACGCTGCGGAACCGCTCGCGGTACCGCGCCCTGCCGCGGCGGCGTCGGCGGTGCCCGCTGACAGCGCCCGCACGGTCTACATGCAGCGCGATGCCAATGGCAAGACGGTGTTCACCGACCGGCCGGCAGCGGGCCTGGTCACCGAACGGCGTTGGGCCATCGAGCCCGAGGATCCGGAGGCTGCCGCCGCCCGCCGCGAGGCCAGTCGTGCCCAGTCGGACCGCGTGACCGAGCGCATCCAGCGCTCGATCGACCAGCAACAGCAGCACATCAACGAACTGCAGATCGAGCAAGCCCGGGCGCAGGGTGCTGCCGACGCCCTGCAGGCCGAGCGCTTGCGCGAACGTGAGCGGCAAGATGAGCCGCGCTATGTGCTGCTGCCGCCCTATGCGCGCCCGTTCGGCCACGGGGGGCCCCATCGTCCGGGAGCGAGGCCGCCACCGCCGACCCCACCTGCACCGCTGCTCCGCCCGTTGGCACCGCCGGTCCAGTCGCGCTGACGGCGCCTGAGCAAGCGTGCTGGCGTCTCGCGCGTCGTTTCAGGACAGCATCGGCTCGGCCGCTTCCGGGTTCGCAGCCGGTGCCCGCACCGTGCCCCGCGCCTCGATCTGTTCGGCGATGTACTGCGCATCTCGCGCCACGCCGGAGAAGCGACCCGACCCCCAGGTGTGCAGCCAAGGCAAGCCCAGGAAATAGACGCCGGCCTCTGCGGTGACGCCACGCACATGGCCCGGCTGGCCGCGCCCGTTGAACACCGGCACGTCGAGCCAGCCGAAGTCGGGCTGAAAGCCGATGCACCAGATCACCGAGCTGATGCCGGCGTCGCGCAGCTTCAGCCGGGTGCGCTCGGCCGCCGGCTCCCACACCGGGGCGTAGACCGAGGGTGGCGGCGCGACGATGCCAGCCTTCTCGATGTACTTGTCGATCGACGCATTGATGCCGTTGTAGATCTTGTCCGCGTGGTCGAGGTTGTGGCGAAGGTCGGGGTTGAAGATCAACGTGTCGTCTTCGAGGCCGATCAACTGGCCGTACAACGCCATGCCGTCGCGTGCGAACTGCCGCAGGTCGATGTCGCGCCCGCCATCACGGCCGGTGACGAAGTGATTGGTGTTGTCGCGCACGCCCTCGCGCAGCGGGTGCTCGTGCACGCTCATGTCGTAGTAGCCCATGTCGGCCAGCCAGTCGACCACGTCCTTGCCGCGGTAGAAGCGGGCGCAGCGTGGCGCGTCGCCGGTGGCCAGCACCACCTCGCGGCCCGCCAGGTGCAGGTCCTCGGCCAGCTGCGAACCGGACTGCCCGTTGCCGACCACCAGCACCTTGCCCGGCGGCATGGCGCCCGGGTTGCGGTACTGCTCGGAATGGATCTGCAGCACCGAGGCCGGCAGTCGTTCGGCCAGCCTCGGGATGATGGGCTGGTGGTAGCCGCCCGACGCGACCACGATCTGATCGGCGGTGTAGTGGCCTTGCGAGGTCGCGATGTCGAAGCCGCTATTGCCGAACCCCCCGCTGCCGAATCCGGTCCGGCGTGACACCCGCTGCACCGTGACGCCGCTGCGCACCGGCGCGTCCACATGCTTCACGAAGCCTTCCAGGTAGGCAATCAGTTCATCGCGCTTCATGAAGCCGTGCGGGTCATCGCCGCGGTATTCCCAGCCTGGCAGCTTGCACTGCCAGTTCGGTGTCACCAGGCAGAAGCTGTCCCAGCGTTGGGTGCGCCAGGTGTGCACCGGCGAGCGCTTTTCGAGCACCAGGTGATCGATCCCGCGCTGCTTCAGAAAATGGCTGAGCGACAGACCGGCCTGCCCGGCACCGACGATGACGACGCTGTGGTGTTCAGGGGTGGGCATCGAGGCAGACAAGGGGATCTCCTGGCGTGGTCATTCTTCAAATGCCAGCACCTCGACCTGCGCGTCGGGCTGCGTGGCGAAGCGGGCGGCGATGTGCTCGATGCGGCCCAGCTGGTCCATCGCCTGCGAACAGGCAAAGCCGTACTTGGCCCGCACCCGTTCTGACGCAATGTTCAACGCCTCGCGCACCTGCGCCATGAACAGCGGCAGCGGGTAAGCGGTGCCGGGCTGGAAATAGTCCTTGATCACCAGCGACGGTGAATAGCAGCGCGCTTCGCTGCCGTCGGGCCAGCGCAACTGGAAATGCATCGCGGGCATGAATGAACTCCGGTCTCGAAGACAAGGGGCGTCAGGCTGGCAGCGCCACCAGCGGCCGGGCCTGCGCCACATGGGCGCGGTAGAGCGCGACGTGTCGCGCCGCACTGGCTTCCCAGCTGTGGCGCAGGCAGACCTCGGGGGTGTGCTGCGCCAGCGCGGCGCTGCGCTCGGCGGCCAACGCACGGCGCATCGCGTCGGCCATGGAGAGCGCATCGTGCGGGTCGCACCAGCAGCAGTCGGCATCGCTCAGGTGTTCGGTGAAGGGCGCGATGGCGGAGGCGACCGTTGGCGTGCCGCAGGCCAGGGCTTCCAGCACGACCAGGCCGAAGCCTTCACGCAGCGAGGGCATCACCAGCACGTCGGCCGCGCGGTACAGCGCCGGCATGTGGTCGTCGGCAACGGTGCCGGTCAACACGATGTCCTGGCCTGGGCCGACGGTGAGCCCGCTGTCGGCCAGGCGCGCGTTGAATGCTGCGACGCAGGCGTCGTGGTTCAGCAGACTGGCACCACCGACGATGACCCATTGCGCACTCGGCATCTGCGCACGCAGCGCGATGAAAGCGTCGAGCAACCGCACGGTGTTCTTGCGCTCCTCGATGCCGCCGACCGACAGGAACACCGGCGCGCCCACGCCGCCTCGCAGCCCGTAGCGCTTCGCCACCTGCGCATCGCTTGCATCGGCCTGCCGCGTGTAGCGCTGACAGTCGATGCCGTTGTGCACCAGCGCCGCCGCGATGCCGTGGTCGCGCTGCAGCACATCGCACCACAGCTGGCTGACGCACAGCACTTGCTGCGCCGCCTCGAAGCCGCGCTGTTGTCGGGCCATCAGGCGAGGGTCGTCGAAGCTGTCGAGGTGGTGCACCGTGCGCACGAAGCCGTCGATCAGCCCGCGCTCGCACATCGTCGCCAGCGCGTTGGCGCCGATCGGGTCCTGGGCGTGCAGCACGTCGAAGGCGAGGTGCTGCAGCCGGCGTTCGAGATGCCGCTCGCAGGCGTGGATGCGCGCGCTGACCGTGCCGTACAGGTCCTGCGGCTCAGCCGTCTTGGCAGGCGTTGGTATCGGCATCAGATTCAAGTCGCAGCGCACCGGCCTGAACATCGTCTGGCCGGGCAGTGCGGGTGCCATCACGGTGACCTGGTGACCAGCATCGTGCAGCGCGTGTGCCAGTTCCAGCGTGTGCACGACACCGCCGCGCGGGTTCACCGAATGGGTCAGCAGCCCGATGCGCAGGGGCCGGCTGCTGGTGGCGCTGTTGCCGTGCTCACGCATGCACAGCCTCCGCGGCGCGCTGCGGCAGGATCAACGCTTGCGTGGACACGTCCCACAGCAGAGAGCTCTCGTCGCCGCGACGCAGCAGCACCTGCGGGTCGCGGGTGACGGTGCCGACGATGGCGCTGGCAATGCCTCGCGCGGCAAAGCGCTGCAACACCGCATCGACCTGCTCCGGCCGCACGCTGAGCACGAAGCCGTAGCTCGGAAACGCCTGCAGCCAGCGCAACAGCGGCGCGCCCATGGCGATCGCCTGGGGCGTGTCGAAATCGGGATGCGGAATCGCATCGATGTCGATCACCGCGCCGACCTGCGAGCATTCGAGCAGCATCAGCGTGGTGCCGATCGCACCGGCCATGCTGATGTCCTTGGCCGCGTCGCACAGGCCGCCTTCGGCCAGCCCGGGCAGCACCTCCAGATCGGCGCGCAGCCGCTCGGCCGGTGCGTGGGTCGAGGCGTTCCAGTACGGGTGCGGCTCTTCATAGGCGCCGCGCAGGTCGATCGCCATCACCAGGCGGTCACCGGGCCGCGCGTTGAAGCTGGTCAACAGCTTCTTGGCGCGGCCCAGGATGGCCACCGCGAGCTGGCCGTGCGCGCTCTGCTGGTTGGTGTGCCCGCCCACGATAGGCACGCCGTAGCGTTGGGAGGCGGTGCTCAGGCCTTCGAGCAGCGGCTGCGACGATACGCTGCCGTGGCTCCACAGCGCGTCGACCACCGCGATCGGCCGGCCCCCCATTGCATAGATGTCGCTGACGTTGACCATCACGCCGCAGTAGCCGGCGAACCAGGGCAGGCGGGCGACGAAGTCCTCGACGAAGCCTTCGATCGCAAACAGCAGAAAGCCGTCGCCATCGGGGATGGCCGCGCAGTCGTCGCCCATCGGCACGGCTTCGACCTCGCCCTTCGCTGCGGCAGGCAAGGCCTCCTGCAGCAGGCCGACCACCTCCGAGATGTCGCGCTTGTGGGCGAGGCCGCGGCCTCGCAGCAGGGCGGCGGTGATGTCGTCGAGCGACAGCTCGTCCGTCATCGGCAAAGCCTGTCGGGTCACGCCGGGCTCCGACTTGTCGCCACGCTCTGCGTCGAAAAGCCCCACAGCGGGTCGTGACACGGCGGGTAGTGATCCAGGTCGGCTTGCATCAGCGCATGCGGTCGTCCGTGCAGCGTTTCTTCCTTGAGCAGCCGCCAGTGCAGGCGGCGGAACAGTGGCACGTTCTGGCCTTGCACATGGGCGAGGAAAACGCTGGCGCCTCGTGCATGGGCGCTCGACACCGCCAGGCGGATCAAGGTCGCGCCCAGCTTGCCCTGTTGCCGGAAGGCCGGGTGCACCGCCAGCCGCGAGCCCCACCACAGTCCGGGCTCTTCACCGTCCGGGTTCGTGTGGATGCGCACCGTGCCGACCACCTGGTCCGGCTGACCGCCCACCTGCGACACCGCGACCAGCGGCTGCGCATGGGCGTCGATCGCATCGGTGTCATCGCCGGCGAAGACGCCCTGCTCGATGCAGAACACCGCGCGCCGCAGCTTGCGCGCTTCCTCCCGCTCCCAGGCGCCGTCGGCCCATTTGATGCGGTAGTCGCAAGGCACGAAGGCGTGGGTCTCGTCGCACATCCGGTCCAGGGTCAGCATGGTGGTCGCTCCGTTGAAAGGCCAGCGATTCAGGCGGCAGACTCGTACACCGACAGCGACGAACACGCACCGCACTTGCCGCAGCCGGCCTTGATGTCGCCCGAGCGCAGCCCCGCAGCCGACACCATCGCCCCCAGCTGCTCCAGCAGCGGCTTCATGAAGTCCGACGAGGGCGCCGGATGGTCTTCGAGCGGTGTGCCGCTGATCGGCACGAAAGGCACGACGAAGGGGTAGACGCCGAGCGCGAGCAGTTGGTCCGACATCGCCAGGATCGCTTCCGGCGTGTCGCCCAGCCCGGCCAGGATGTAGGTGCTGACCTGCCCGCGGCCGAACACCTTCACCGCCGCTTCGAAGGCCTGCAGGTAGCGCGCTATCGGCACGCTGGCCTTGCCCGGCATCACGCGCTCGCGCACCTCGGGCGTCACCGTCTCCAGGTGCATGCCCAGCGTGTCGATGCCCGCATCGCGCATGCGCTCGAACCAGAGGTCGTCGTCGGGCGGCTCGCACTGCGCTTGCAGCGGCAGATCCACCTCGGCCTTGATCGCGCGTGCGCTTGCGCACAGCACCGCCGCGCCGCGGTCGGTGGCGTTCGGCGTGCCGGTGGTCATCACCATGTGCTTCACGCCGTCGAGTCGCACCGCAGCGGCGGCCACCTCGGCCAGCTGCGCGGGCGTCTTGTGCGCGATCGTGCGGCCGGCCGCCAGCGACTGGCCGATCGCGCAGAACTTGCAGGTCTTCCTGCGGCTCTCGTAGCGGATGCAGTTCTGCAGCACGGTGGTCGCCAGCACGTCCGATCCATGCAGCGTCGCGATGTGCGAGTACGGTATGCCGTCGGCGGTGCTCAGCGCATAGAAGCGCGGCGATTTCGGGAATTCGATGCTGGCGATTGGAATGGCCCCGCGCATCAATGCGCTGCGGCCCTGCGCGTCGGGCGCCTGCGCCACGAACGGTGAGGTCCAGGCGCTCGACGTGTGCACCGGCACCATGATCGTGTGGCCATCGACGGTGACCGCCTTGTGGTCGGACGGGCCCGCGCCGCCCTTGCGGCTGGCGACGCCACCGTTCGCGGCGGTCGGGTCGGCCAGGCGCAGGCCGAACGATTGCAGCTCGGTCATCAGCTGCCGGCTGGCAGCCGATGGCGTGGGGATCGAGGGTGTCGAACTCATGCGCTCCCCTTGGCGCTGTCGCTGCCTGATGACCACAGCGAGGGTTGACCGTCGTTGTTCGCCGCCGAAGGCGTGTCCGACACGCGCATCGAGCGCATCGCCGCCACCGGCTGGTCGTTGATGAACAGACTCAGCAACTCGGGCCGCGCGTAGTGGCCGACCGAATCCATCATCCGCTTGCGCTTGGCGATCAGGCCCATGTCGAGGTCGGCATAAACGATGCCTTCACCGTCGGTCAGCGGCACGCACAGGTCCTTGCCCTCGGGTGACACGATGGCGGTGTGGCAGCCGCCACGCAGCGCTTTCTGCAGGCCGGGGTCGGGCGTGATCGAGGCGATCTGCGCATCCGTCAACCAGCCGGTCGCGTTGATGACGAAGCAGCCCGATTCCAGCGCGTGGTGGCGGATCGTCACCGCCATCTGGTCGGCGAACACCTGGCCGACCATCGAACCCGGGAACTGCGCGCAGTGAATCTCTTCATGTTGCGCCATCAGCGCATAGCGCGCCAGCGGGTTGTAGTGCTCCCAGCAGGCCAGCGCGCCGATGCGGCCCACCGCGCTGTCCACCACCTTCAGCCCGGCACCGTCCCCCTGGCCCCAGACCATGCGCTCGTGGTAGGTCGGCGTGATCTTGCGGCGCTTCAGGATCAGCGTGCCGTCGGCATCGAACACCAGCTGTGTGTTGTAGAGGCTGCCGTGGTCGCGCTCGTTGACGCCCAGCACCACGACGATGCCGCGCGCCCGTGCGCGATCAGCCACCGCTTGCGTCACCGGGCCGGGCACCACCACCGCGTGTTCCATCAGCCGCAGGTGAGGTGCGCCCTGCAGCACCGGCGGCAGCACGAAGGAAAAGTACGGGTAGTACGGAACGAAGGTTTCCGGAAACACCACGAGCTGCGCGCCCTTGTCGGCCGCCTCGTCGATGGCGCCCAGCACCCGCTCGAGCGTGCCCGCAGGCCGCAGGAGGTCGGGTGCGATCTGGACGGCCGCCGCGCGGACGATGGGGGGCGCGCTGCTCATGGTGTTCGCCGGCCTCGCTTTACAGCGTCCAGGTGTTCAGGATGAACGCGTTGGCCTTGCGGTGCAGCAGGATGATGTCGAGCACGTCCAGCGGATTGATCGGGCGCACGCCTTCGATCAGCGCGCCTTCACCATGGCCGTACAGCGCTTGCAGTGCGAAGCGGCAGGCGTAGACCTTGCCGCCTTCGGCCATGAACTTGGTCAGCGTGTTGTTGAAGTTGCCGTGGCCGGGGAAGGCCTCGTCTCCCAGCTTCGGAAAGCCGCGTTGCACGCCCAGCGTGACACCCGGGCCGTACAGCAGGATTGAGGTCTCGAAGCCCTTGCGCTGCAGGCGGGTGGCTTGCAGCATGTTGACGAAACCGATCGAGCCTTCGAAAGCCACGGTGTGGAAGGTGACCAGCGCCTTCTCGCCCGGTTCGGCTTTCACGTCCTCGAAAACCTTCTCTTCGTAGTCGACAAGGAAATCGCCCTTGGCGTTGGCAGGTTTGGTGACTTTGGGCATGGGAGTTCTCCGCAGGTTGGATGCAGCGCAACCATTGCGCGCTGCGTCCTCAGTGCATGCGCCGTGCCATCAGCGGAGGTGCCCAAAGCGATCAACTTGCGATCAAGTCACGGTGGTGCACGCCAGCGGGCGACTATTTTTTTGCAATGCAGTCCAGTGCGCTCCACGGCCACTCGCCTCGGCGAAGTGGGTCGCACCATCGCGGGGCCACGGTATGCGATCAACGCATCCGATCAAGTGACTCAGACGCACCGGCGGCGGGCGAATTGAGCGACCCCAAGCCTCCCAAGGTGGCACGAACGATGCGATCAATGGCCACCATGCCCTGCCATCAATTGCCGTCGCGGCCATGAACAAGCCGACCAGCCACTGGCTGCGGCGCCTGCAGGCCAGCGAGCAGCCCGCCTACCTGCAGATCGCCGACCTGATCGCCGAAGACCTGCGCACCGGCCGGCTGGCCGCCCGCGACCGGCTGCCCACGTTGCGTGAACTGGCCAGTGACCTGGGCCTGAACTACACCACCGTGGCCCGCGCTTACGCTGAGGCGAGCAAGCGCGGGCTGATCAGCTCGCGCCCCGGCATGGGCACGACCGTGCGTGGCTCGTCGCCCACGCTGCCGCTGCGCGGTGGCAGCGCGGCCGAGATGACGATGAACCTGCCGCCCGAGCCGCAGGACCCGGCGCTGCTATCGCGCATGCGCGACAGCGCGGCCGAGGTGCTGGCCCATGCCGATCTGAACGCGCTGCTGCGCTACCAGGATTTCGGTGGCAGCCCCGAGGACAAAGCCGCCGCAGTGCACTGGCTGCGCCCCTTGTTGCCCGACTGCGATGCGTCGCGCGTGCTGGTCGGCCCGGGCATCCACAGCGTGCTGGCGGCATTGGTGTCGCAACTGGCGCGGCCTGGCGAGTTGATTTGCGTCGAGGCGCTGACCTACCCCGGCCTGAAGGCGATCGCCACCCAACTCGGCGTCGTGTTGCAGGCGCTGCCGCTGGACGACGAAGGCCCCAGCGCCTCGGCGTTCGAGCAGGCCTGCAAGACGCTCAAGCCGAAGGCGCTGTACTGCAACCCGACGATGCTGAACCCGACCACCCTGACGGTGAGCCGCTCGCGCCGGGAAGCGCTCGCCGACATCGCGCTGCGCTTCAGCATCCCGATCATCGAAGACGACGCCTACGGCATGCTGCCGCGCACCGCCTCCAAGCCGCTGGCGCTGCTGGCGCCGGACCTGACCTACTACATCAGCGGCCTGAGCAAATGCCTGGGCGCCGGCTTGCGCACCGCCTTCGTTTGCTCACCCAACGAGCGGCAATCGCAACGCCTGGCCGGCGCACTGCGCGCGACCACGGTGATGGCCTCGCCGATCACCAACGCGGTGGCCACCCGCTGGCTCACCGGTGGCACTGCCGATGAGGTGCTGCAGTTCATCCGCACCGAGTCGGCGGCGCGGCAGGCGCTGGCCGCCCGCCACCTGGCGCACCACGACATCCAGGCGCAGCCCGAAGCCTTTCACCTGTGGCTGCCGGTCGCGTCGACCTGGGGTGTGGTCGAGTTCGCCTCGTTCCTGCGCAGCCAGGGTGTGGCGGTGGTCGCCAGTGCCGCGTTCTCGACCGACGGCGACCCACCCGATGCGGTGCGCATCTGCCTGGGCGGCGCGCTCACCCGCGACGACTGCGACGCCGCGCTGCGCCTGATCGCCGACACCCTGGACCACCCGCAGCATCCTCATGCGACGGTGATGTAAAGGTGTTCAGCGCCGCATCAACCAGTCTTCGTTGAACTCAACAGCTGACCCAGCGCCTGCGCCAGTTCCCCGCGCTGCAGCGGCTTCGCCAGCACGCGGGTCACGCCGACGGCGGCGGCGCGGGCCGCCAGTTGCGGGCCGCCGTAGCCGCTGACCAGCAACACCGGCAGCTGCGGCGCGAAAGCGCGCAGCGCTTCGGTGAGCTGGGTGCCGGTCAGCGCAGGCATCACCTCGTCGGTCAGCAGTGCGTCGTAGCGGTCGGGCTCGCTGCGCAGGGCGTCCAGCGCGGCTTTCGGGTCGGTGTAGCCGATGGGCTCGTAGCCCAGTTCGGCCAGCAGTTCTTCGGCCAGTTCTACCAGCGCGGGTTCGTCGTCGACGACCATCAGCGTCTGGCCGCGGCCGGTCGGTGTGTCGACGGGTGTGGCGGCTTCTGGGGGCAGCGCATCGTGCGACTCCGGCAGGTAGAGCGTGAAGCGCGCGCCGGCGCTCGGTGTTCCGGGCGTGCTCTGTACATCGATTGCGCCGCCGAATTCGGCCACCACGCCGTGGACCACCGCCAGCCCCAGGCCGGTGCCGGCGTGCTCGCGGCGGGTGGTGAAGAAGGGCTCGAACAAATGGTCCATCACGTCGGTGGCAATGCCCGCGCCTTCGTCGGTCACGCTCAGGGCGAGGTAGTCGCCGGGGTCGAGCTGGCCGTGCGACACCGCCTGCGGTTCGCGCACCGCGTGGCGCGCGGTGGAGACGGTCAGCGTGCCGCCCTCGGGCATCGCCTGCATGGCGTTCGTGCACAGGTTCATCACCGCTTCGAACACCTGCGTCGCATCGCCACGCAGCCGCAGGCCGGGCGCGTCGAAGCGGCTTTCCAGCACCACGCCGTGGCGCAGTGACGCGGCCAGCAGGCCCAGCACCTCATCGATGAGGGGCTGCACCTCGAACACGGTTGCGCTGCGCGCGCCGCTGCGGCTGAACGACAGGATGCGCTCGACCAGCGACTTGCCGCGCAGCGCGGCGCGCAGCACCTGGTCGAGCTGACGCGCCTGCCGGCTGTCATCGGCCGCGCCCTGCCGTGCCATCTCGGCATAGCCCAGCACGGCGGCCAGCACGTTGTTGAAATCGTGCGCCACGCCGCCGGCCAGCGTGCCCAGCGATTCGAGCTTGTTGGTGCGTGACAGCTGGGTCTGCAAGGCCGCCTGTGAGTCCTGCCGACGTTGTTCGGCGCGGGCGATGCGGTGCGCTGCGGCCGCCAGCCCGGCCAGCAGCAGCATCACCCCCGACGAGGCGAGCCAGGCCACGTCGCGCCACGGCTCCAGGGCGGTCTTGACATCCCGGGTCAGCACCATCGTCAGCCCGACGCGCGGCAGCACACGCTCGGCGATCAGGCGTTGCTGGCCATCGCCCAACAGACGGGCATCTTGCTGGCGACTGGCGCCGGGCAGCAGCAGCGCTTGCGCGATGTCGGGCCGCATCAGGGGCGACAGCGTACCCGCCAGCCGCACGCCGTCGGCGCGGTACACCGCCATGCGCGCGTCGGCCGTCGGTGCGGCCTTGGAGAAGGCGCCGCGCAGGGCCTCGACTGGCAGCGCTGCGATCAGCCAGCCGCCGAGTGCGCCTTGGTGGTCGTTGTAGCGCACCGCCAGCGCGACCGAGGGTTGGCCCGCGGCCGTGCCCGTGGCTCTACCCAAAAACGGCCGACTCAGCGCGGTGTCGGCGTCGCCCAGGCTCAACAGCGTCGGCATGAAGCTGCTCGGGTGAGGCGCTGGGGCCGGGCTCGATGCGGCGAGCAGCCTGCCGCGCCGGTCGATCACCCACAACTGGCTGGCCAGCGGTAGCTTCAGGTCGTGCGGGTAGCGCTGGCTGGCAAACTCGTCGGACTCGGGCAACAACTCGCCGATGCGCAGTTCCAGGCGCACCGCCTGCAAGCCGATTTCGACGCTTTGCAAGCCGCGATCGAGTTCATCGGCCAGCGCCAAAGACAGCACCGACAGCTCACGCGACTGGCTGGTCAGCGCTTCGTAGCGCAGGTGCCACAGGCTGGCCGCGGTGACGGTGATCAACGACAAGGCCGCCAGCCCGGCGACCAGCCAGATGCGCGGAAGAGTGGGCAGAGGGAGCGGGGACGAGGGAGGGCGGTCAGTCATCGGCAGCGGCGCGATGGGTGTCAATACGCACCGATGGCATGGCCGGCCCTTGCCGAGGTGGCCGGGTCGCTGGTCGGCGCCGCGCTACGATGGTGCGCATTGCATTTCCGACGCGGCGCTGTGCCGAACTCATGAACTTGCACACGGCGCACATTCTCGTCATCGATGACGATCCCAGTATCCGCGATCTGGTGCGCGAGTATCTCGAAGACAACGACATGCGCGTCAGCGTGGGCGCCTCGGGCAGCGACCTGTTCGCGCTGATCGACCGTGAGGCCATCGACCTGGTGCTGCTGGATTTGAGGCTGCCCGGTGAAGACGGGATGCAGCTCGCGCAGCGGCTGCGCGCGCGCGCGACGGTGCCCATCGTGCTGCTGACCGGGCGCAACGAGGAGGCCGACCGCGTGATGGGCTTGGAACTCGGTGCCGACGACTACGTGACCAAACCCTTCAGTCCGCGCGAGTTGCTGGCGCGGGTGCGTGCGGTGCTGCGGCGCTACCAGGTGCAGGCGACACTGCCCGAGCGCGACAACACCCGGCGCGCGTTCCGCTTTTCGGGCTGGGAGCTGAACTTGCGCACGCGGCGACTGAAGTCGCCTTCGGGCGTGGTGGTCGAATTGTCGAACGGTGAATTCAGTCTGCTGACCGCGCTGTGCGGCGCGCCGCGCCGCGTGCTGTCGCGCGAGCAGTTGTTGTCGATGTCGCGCTTGCACGAGGCCGAGGTCTACGACCGCACGATCGACGTGCAGGTCCTGCGCCTGCGCCGCAAGATCGAACCCGACCCGGCGCGCCCGGTGCTGATCGTCACCGAGCGCGGGGCCGGGTATCACTTGGTGAGCGACGTCGAGACCTTGTACTGATGGCCCCCAAGGCCGCCGTGAGGCGGCGTCCCGCCCCCCCGAGGGGGAGCAAGAAAACTTGGGGCGGCCCGGCGTTTTCTTGGGCGTCGACACGGAGCGCGCCTTCCAACGCGCGCCCGCCTTCAACCCAGGCGCACCGGCACGTGGATCTGCGCCTCGCCGCGCTGCACCAGCAGGGCCGCTGACTTGTCCGACTGTGCGGCTGCCGCGCGCGCTTCGCTGACACTGGCGACCGGCTTGCCGTTGACCGCCAGCAGCACGTCGCCGGGCTGGATTCCGGCGCGCGCGCTGGCACCGGTGACCCCTTCGATCACCAGGCCACGGGCGATGCCCGACTCACGTTTTTCGTCGGCTTGCAGCGGGCGCAGAGCCAGGCCCAGGCGCCCACGTGGCGCAGTGGCCTCCGATGGCGCTCGGGCGACCTGCGTGCCCGGCGTTGCGTCGGCCAACGTGGCGGTGACGGTGCGCTGCGAGCCCTGGCGCCACAGCTGCAGCGTCAGGGTGTCGCCAGGCAAGGACAGGCCGACCATGGCGGGCAAATCGAGCGAGTCGACGATGGGCGCGCCATTGACGGCCAGCACCACGTCGCCCGCCTCGATGCCGGCTTTGCCTGCCGGGCTGCTCGCATCGACATTGGCCACCAGCGCGCCTTGCGGCTTGGGCAGCTTGAAGGACTCCGCCAGCGTCTGATTCACCTCCTGGACCGCCACGCCCAGCCGCGCATGGCGCACCTTGCCGGTGTCGAGCACCTGGCGTTCGACGTGCTGTGCCACGTCGATAGGGATCGCGAACGACACGCCCTGGTAGCCGCCGGAGCGCGAGTAAATCTGCGAGTTGATGCCGATCACCTCGCCGCGCGTGTTGAACAGCGGGCCACCGGAGTTGCCGGGGTTCACCGCCACGTCGGTCTGGATGAAGGGCACCGCGCTGTCGTCGTGCAACGAGCGGCCGACCGCGCTCACCACGCCGGCGGTGACGGTGTTCTCGAAGCCGAACGGCGAGCCGATGGCCAGCACCCATTCACCGACCTGCGGCGGCTGCTTGGCCGGCGCGAGCACCACGGTGGGCAAGTCCTGGGCGTCGATCTTCAGCACGGCAATGTCGGTCTTCGGATCGGCGCCCAGCACCTTGGCGCGGAATTCGCGGCGGTCGGTCAGTTTGACGACCACCTCCTGCGCGCCACGCACGACGTGGGCATTGGTCAGGATCACGCCGTCAGAGCGGACGATGAAGCCTGAGCCTTCGCCGCGCAGCGGCACCCGGGTGCGGGGTGCCATGCCGGGCGGCATCCCGCCAAACGGTTGCTGAAAGCGGCGCTGGAAGTCCGGGTAGGCAGCGCTGGGCGGCGCGTTGCCCCCGTCGGCGTCATCGCTGCCGTCCCCGTCGTCATTGCTGTCGTCCTCGCTGTTGTATTCAGGGCCATTCATGGCCACCTTGCGGGTGCCGCTGACGCTGATATTGACCACGGCAGGTCCATGGCGCCGAGCGATGCTGGCCAGGTCGGGCAAGCCGGCTGGTGTCGGGGTGGTTGCCGTGGCCACCGGCGTCTGCACGGTGGACGTGTTCTCGGCATGTACCAGGCGGTACGTGCTGGCAGCGCCCAGCCCGATAACAGCGGCGGTGGCTATGGCAATGGTTGTGCGGCGGGGGAGGAAGGTCGATGCAGGCATGGCAGTGCTTTCTGAGCGTGGGTTGCGGTGGTGGATAACGGCGCCAACTCGCCATGCCTCCAGTGTCAGCAGCCGCCTGCAAGCCCTTGTTTCAACGGTCGGTGGTTCGATGACAACTGAAACATTCAGCGCTAAGTGATTGATTTCAGGATATTGACCATAAAATGTCTATGACAAAAACTTGTCAGAATGTCGGAACTTCGAACGGCAATGCCGACCGAATCAGTTGGTTTCCGCTATAGTCGACAAATCTGGTCGGATAAGACGTTGCTTCCACAAGAGGCACGCGCTGATCACCAGGCGCGCCGACGGGCGGACGTTGCCAAACAGGCCGTCTTTATGCCCTTCGGGGCGACAGGAGTAGTCACCATGCGTCTCACCACCAAAGGTCGTTTTGCTGTCACTGCCATGATCGATCTGGCATTGCGTGAACATTCGGGCCCGGTCGCACTGGCCGCGATCAGCGCTCGCCAGCAGATTTCGCTGTCCTACCTGGAGCAACTGTTTGGTCGGCTGCGCCGTCACGAATTGGTCGAAAGCACACGCGGCCCCGGCGGCGGTTACGCGCTGGGCCGCAAGGCCGAGGACATCACCGTCGCCGACATCATCCTGGCGGTCGATGAGCAACTGGACGCCACCGGCTGCAGTGGCAAGGAAAACTGCATGGGCGACGATGGCGGCCGCTGCATGACGCATGATTTGTGGGCCAGCCTGAATACCAAGATGATCGAGCACCTGAATTCCATCTCGCTGAAGAAGCTGGTTGCCGATCAGCTGGCCAAGGGCGTGTCGGTCGAAGAGCACCTGGTCAAGCGGGCGATCTCGACGCAGCCGGTGGTCAAGCCGATCCGCATCACAGCGCCCAATTCGGTGTTCGCACTGGGCTCGGCGCTTTCGAAACAAGGCTGACTTCGTCCCCACTGACCCATGGACATGACCCCGCATTTCCCGATCTACATGGACTACGGCGCCACCAGCCCCGTGGATCAGCGCGTCGTTGACGCGATGATCCCCTGGCTGCGCGAGCACTTCGGCAACCCGGCCTCACGCAGCCACGCCTGGGGTTGGGAAGCTGAAGCGGCGGTCGAGAAAGCGCGAGAAGAAGTCGCAGCGCTGATCGGGGCCGACCCGCGCGAGATCGTCTGGACCTCGGGCGCCACCGAGTCGAACAACCTGGCGCTGAAGGGCGCGGCACAGTTCTACAAGACGCGCGGCAAGCACATCATCACCGTCAAGACCGAGCACAAGGCGGTGCTCGACACGGTGCGCGAACTGGAGCGGCAGGGCTTCGACGCGACCTACCTTGAAGTGCAGGAAGACGGCCTGATCGACTTCGAGGCGCTGAAGGCCGCGATTCGGCCCGACACGATCCTGATCTCGGTGATGTTCGTCAACAACGAGATCGGCGTGATCCAGGACATCCCGGCGATCGGCGCGCTGTGCCGCGAGCGCGGCATCATCTTCCACGTCGATGCGGCGCAGGCCACCGGCAAGATCGCGATCGATCTGACCACCTTGCCGGTCGACCTGATGAGCCTGGCCTCGCACAAGACCTATGGCCCGAAGGGCATCGGTGCGCTGTACGTGCGCCGCAAGCCACGGGTTCGTATCGAGGCGCAGATGCACGGTGGCGGTCACGAGCGCGGCATGCGCTCGGGCACGTTGCCGACGCACCAGATCGTCGGCATGGGCGAGGCCTTCCGCATCGCCCGTGAGGAGATAGCCACCGAGAACGAGCGCATCCACATGCTGCAGCAGCGGCTGATCAACGGCCTGTCTGGCATCGAGCAAACTTTTTTGAACGGCCACCCGACGCAGCGCATTGCGCACAACGTCAACATGTCGTTCAACTACGTTGAAGGCGAGTCGCTGATCATGGGCATCAAGGGCATCGCGGTGTCGTCGGGCTCGGCGTGCACCTCGGCCAGCCTGGAACCGAGCTATGTGCTGCGTGCTTTGGGTCGC
Source organism: Rhizobacter sp. (assembly GCA_021732645.1). GTDB lineage: Bacteria > Pseudomonadota > Gammaproteobacteria > Burkholderiales > Burkholderiaceae_C > PBB1. Next base: position 19,999 of record JAKFUQ010000069.1, read on the forward strand.
AGCGATGAGCTGGCGCATTCCAGCCTGCGCATGACCATCGGCAGGTTCACCACCACCGAAGAGATCGACTATGTGATTGCCACGCTGAAAGACCGCGTCGCCAAGCTGCGCGAGCTGTCACCGCTGTGGGACATGTACAAGGACGGTGTCGACATCAGCACCATCCAGTGGGCGGCGCATTGAGCGTGGCCCGGCACCTGATGATGTTCCTGGAGTATTGACATGGCATACAGCGAAAAAGTTGTCGAGCACTATGAAAACCCCCGCAATGTCGGCTCGTTCGACAAGAGCGATGACACGGTGGGCACCGGCATGGTTGGCGCGCCGGCCTGCGGCGATGTGATGAAACTGCAGATCAAGGTCAACCCGGCCACCGGCTTGATCGAAGACGCGAAGTTCAAGACCTACGGCTGCGGTTCGGCCATCGCGTCGAGCTCGCTGGTCACCGAATGGATCAAGGGCAAGTCGCTGGACGAAGCCCTGACCATCAAGAACACCCACATCGCCGAGGAACTGGCGCTGCCACCGGTGAAGATCCACTGCTCGATCCTGGCCGAAGACGCGATCAAGGCCGCGGTCAACGACTACAAGGCCAAGACGGCTGCAGTGGCCTCCACTACGGCTGAGGCCGGCGCGACCACCCACTGACCATGGCTGTCACACTGACTGAAGCAGCGGCACGACACGTCACCCGGTACATCGGCAAGCGCGGCAAGGGCGTGGGCGTGCGGTTGGGTGTGCGCACCACGGGCTGTTCAGGATTGGCTTACAAGCTTGAGTACGCCGATGACGTGGCACCCGAAGACACGGTGTTCGAGGACCACGGTGTCAAGGTGCTGGTCGATCCTAAAAGCCTGCCCTACATCGACGGCACCGAGCTCGACTTCGTGCGCGAAGGCCTGAACGAAGGCTTCAAGTTTCACAACCCGCGCGAGAAAGACCGCTGCGGTTGCGGTGAATCCTTCAGAGTGTGAGGAGCGTTCTGCTGACACGCTGAGCCGCTGATGACCTCGAATCGAATGCGGCCATGAAGCTCGACAGCGATGACTTCGAACTCTTCGGCGTGCCGCGGCAGTTCGAACAAGACGCTGCTGCGCTGGATGCGCGCTGGCGCACGCTGCTCGCTGAAGCCCACCCCGACCGTTTCGTCAGCGACGGCGCACAGGCGCAACGCCTGGCCATGCAATGGTCGGTGCGCATCAACGAAGCGCACCGGCGCCTGAGAAACCCATTGTCCCGAGCCGCCTACCTCTGCGAGCTGCACGGCGCGCCGATCCATGCCGAAGACAACACCGCGATGCCCAGCGCATTTCTGATGCAGCAGATGGCATGGCGCGAGTCACTCGACGAGGCCTCGACGCTGTCTGAAGTGGAGGCGTTGGCCTCGGCGGTCACCGCCCACCGCCACCATGCGCTCGGCGAATTGCGCGTGCTGCTCGACGATCAACACGACCATGCCGCCGCCGCGCAGCAGGTCAGAGCCCTGATGTTTGTCGAGCGCTTTGCGAGCGACGTCGATCAGCGGCTGGAAGCGCTGGAACAATAGCCTCCATGGCTCTCCTTCAAATCTCTGAACCCGGCGGTGCGCCGGACCCGCACCAGCGCCGCATCGCGGTCGGCATCGACTTGGGCACCACGCATTCGCTGGTCGCGTCCGTGCGAAACGGGGTCGCCGAATGCCTGCCCGATGCCGTCGGCCGCGTGATCCTGCCTTCTGCTGTGCGCTACCTGCCGAATGGCCGCCGCCAGATCGGTGCCGACGCGCTGACCGAAGCCGCCACCGACCCGCACAACACCCTGGTGTCGGTCAAGCGCTTCATGGGCCGCGGCTTGTCTGACATCGCCGACCGCGCCAAGCTGCCGTATGACTTCGTCGAGGCGCCGGGCATGGTGCAGATTCGCACCGTCGATGGCGTGAAGTCGCCGGTCGAGGTGTCGGCCGAGATCCTCGCCACGCTGCGCCAGCGTGCCGAAGACACCTTCGACGACGAGCTGTTCGGCGCCGTGGTCACCGTGCCGGCGTACTTCGACGACGCGCAGCGCCAGGCCACGAAAGACGCGGCGCAGCTCGCGGGCATCAACGTGCTGCGGCTGATCAACGAGCCGACTGCGGCCGCAATTGCCTACGGCCTGGAGAACGGCTCCGAAGGCCTGTATGCCGTCTACGACCTGGGCGGCGGCACCTTCGACATTTCGCTGCTGCGCCTGAGCGCGGGCGTGTTCGAGGTGGTCGCCACCGGCGGCGATTCGGCGCTGGGCGGCGACGATTTCGACCATGCGCTGGCCGACTGGGCGCTGGTGCAGGCCGGGCTGGTGGCCGAGTCGGCACAGGACAAGCGTGCGGTGCTGGTCGCGGCGCGGGCGGCGAAGGAAAAGCTGTCGGCAACCGATCATGCGACGCTGGCGTGTCCGATTTCCGGCACCAGTGGTGCCCCGACTGAGCTGTCGGTGCGCATCGCTCGCGATCAGTTCGATGCCATCACGCACGATCTGGTCTCACGCACCGTGACCGTGCTGCGCAAGGTGCTGCGCGATGCGAAGACCGACAAGGCTGCGGTGCAGGGCGTCGTCATGGTGGGCGGTTCGACCCGCATGCCGGCAGTGCAGGCGGCTGTGGCCGGTTTCTTCGGCAAGGCGCCGCTGAACAACCTGAACCCCGACGAGGTCGTGGCCCTCGGCGCCGCGCTGCACGCCAACACGCTGGCCGGCAATGCCGGTGCCGAAGAGATGCTGCTGCTCGACGTGATCCCGCTGTCGCTCGGCCTGGAGACGATGGGCGGGCTGGTTGAACGCATCATCCCGCGCAACAGTTCGATCCCGACGGCGCGCGCGCAGGACTTCACCACCTTCAAGGACGGCCAGACCGCGCTCGCCATCCACGTGGTGCAGGGCGAGCGTGAACTGGTCAGCGACTGTCGCTCGCTGGCGCGCTTCGAACTGCGCGGCATCCCGGCTATGGTGGCCGGTGCCGCACGCATCCGCGTCAGCTTCACTGTCGATGCCGACGGCATGTTGAGCGTGGCCGCGCGCGAAGAAGGCTCGGGCGTTGAGGCGTCGATTGCGGTCAAGCCCAGCTACGGCCTGGCTGACGAGGACATCGCCCGCATGCTCAGCGAGAGCTTCACCACCGCCGAGGTCGACATGAAAGAGCGCGCACTGCGCGAGTCGCGCGTCGAGGCCGAGCGGATGACGCTGGCCACGCGTGCGGCGCTGGCCGCCGACGGCGACCTGCTGAGCGCACAAGACATCGCAGCCATCGAGGTGAAGCTGAGCGAACTGGAAGCTGCCCGCCAGGGCAGCGACCACCATGTGATCGACGCCGCCGTCGAAGCACTGGCCCACAGCACCGAAGCCTTCGCCGCCGAGCGCATGAACCGCGGCATCCGCAAGGCGCTGGCCGGGCGCCGCGTCACCGAGGTCTGATCAGGAATTCGCATGCCCGTCATCAAGATACTGCCGCACGCCGAATACTGCCCGCAGGGCACCGAGATCACCGCATCGGCCGGTACCTCGATCTGCGAAGCGCTGCTGGAACACGGCATCGAGATCGAACACGCCTGCGAGATGAGCTGTGCCTGCACCACCTGCCATGTGGTGGTGCGGCAAGGCTTCGCATCGCTCGGCGAGATGGACGAAACCGAAGAAGACCTGCTCGACCGCGCCTGGGGCCTGGAGCCCGATTCACGCCTGTCGTGTCAGGCCATCCTGTCGCAGCACGATGTGACGATCGAGATCCCGAAGTACACGATCAATCACGCCAAGGAAATGCACTGAGCGGGTGACTCAAGCCGCCTGCTTCTCCACATGCCCGTGCCGCGTGTACAGGAAGTCCCGCACTTCCTTGCGGTAGTTCACGTAGCGGGTGTCGGCCGCCAGTTCGACTCGGTTGCGCGGGCGTTCCAGTTGCACGCTGACGATCTCGCCGATGGTGGCGGCGGGGCCGTTGGTCATCATCACGATGCGGTCGGACAGCAGCACGGCTTCGTCGACATCGTGCGTCACCATCACCACGGTGCTGTGGGTGCGCTGCACGATCTTCAGCAGCTCGTCTTGCAACTTGGCGCGGGTGAGGGCGTCGAGCGCGCCGAAGGGCTCGTCCATCAGCAGCACCTTGGGCTCCATCGCCAGCGCGCGGGCGATGCCGACGCGCTGTTTCATGCCGCCGGAGATTTCGTGAGGACGTTTGATGATCGCGTGGCCCATGTCGACCAGCTCGAGCGCCGCTTTGGTGCGCGCATCGAGCTGGGCTTTGGACTCGGTGGCGCCGTACACTCGCTCGACGCCCAACCTCACGTTTTCGAAGCAGGTCAACCATGGCAGCAGCGAATGGTTCTGGAACACCACCGCACGTTCCGGGCTGGGTGCAGCGATCTCGCGGTTGTCGCAAAACAGCGCGCCAGAGGTGGGCAACGTCAGCCCGGCGATCAGGTTGAGCAGCGTTGATTTGCCGCAGCCCGAGTGACCGATCAGCGTGATGAACTCGCCCTTGGCCACCGTCAGGTTGATCTCTCGCAGCGCGTGGAAGCTGCCCTTCTTGGTGTGAAACGTCATTTCGGCTTTTTCCACGAGGATGTAGTTCTTCATGGGCGAGTCTCCTGTGGGGATCAAACGTCGTCGTAGCTGAAGCGCTTGGCAATCGCGACCAACGCGGTTTCAAGCAGCAGGCCCACGATCCCGATTACGAAGATCGCGATGATGATGTGGTTCACATTCAGGTTGTTCCACTCGTCCCAGACCCAGAAGCCGATGCCCACGCCGCCGGTCAACATTTCCGCTGCCACGATCACCAGCCAGGCCGTGCCCACCGACAAACGCACGCCGGTCAACATGTACGGCAGCACCGCGGGGAACAAGATCTTGCGCATGATCGTCCACTCCGACAGGTTCAACACCCTCGCCACGTTCAGGTAGTCCACCGGCACCCGCTGCACACCGACGGCGGTGTTGATGATCATGGGCCAGATCGAGCAGATGAAAATGGTCCAGATGGCCGCTGGGTTGGCCGACTTGAACACCAGCAAGCCAATCGGCAGCCAGGCCAGCGGCGACACAGGGCGCAGCAGGCTGATCAGCGGAGACAGCATGTCGTTGAGCACCTTGAAGCGGCCGATCATGAAGCCCACGGGGATGCCGACGGCCGCTGCCATGCCGAACCCCAGGGCGACGCGCTCCAGCGAAAACAGGATGTTCCAGCCTATGCCTTGGTCGTTCGGGCCGTTGCTGTAAAACGGATCAGCAAACAGCTTCACCGCTGCCTCAAAGGTGCTGGCCGGTGACGGAAAGACCTGGCTGTTCATCGTGGCCAAGGCCCACAAGCCCAACAGCAGCGCCATGCCGATCATCGGTGTCAGCACCTTCAGCGCCACCGCACTCCAATCAATGGGTGTCTTGGGCGGTGCGGTGACTGGCTTCGTCGCCGGTGGGGCCGCGGCGATGACCGAACTGCCTGCATCAAGTGCCAGTTTTTCGGCCTTCATTGCGACCGAGGCCGACAGGGGAGAGTGAAACACTGCACTGACCATGATGAGCTCCTGGTGGTGTGTGGGTGGCGGCGGGCGGGGTCAGGCCTTGATCGCGAAACCGTCGGCGTATTTCTTCGGGTCTTTGCCGTCCCAGACCACGCCGTCGATCAGCTTGCTGGTGCGCAGCGGATCCTTGGGCACGCTGATGTTCAGTGCGCTGGCCACCTGCTTGTAAAGGTCGATTTGGTTGATCTGCTTGGCCACCGCCAGGTAGTCCGGGTGTTCCTTGATCAGACCCCAGCGCTTGTGCTGCGTGAGGAACCACATGCCATCGCTGAGGTAGGGGAAATTCACCAACCCGTCGTTGAAGAATTTCATGTGGTTCGGGTCGTCCCAGGTCTTGCCCAGGCCATTCTGGTAGCGGCCGAGGATGCGTTGATTGATGGCGTCAACGCCCGTGTTGATGTAGCTCTTCTCGGCCACCGTCTCGGCCATCTTCAGCTTGTTGCTGAGGCTGGCATCGATCCAGCGGCTGGCTTCCAGCACCGCCATCATCACCGCCCGACAGGTGTTCGGGTGCTTCTTGACGAAATCGGCCGTGGTGCCGAGCGTCTTCTCGGGATGGTCCTTCCAGATGTCCTGCGTGGTGACCGCAGTGATGCCGATGCCGTCCATGATCGCCCGGTGGCCCCAGGGCTCACCCACACAAAAACCGTCCATGTTGCCCACGCGCATGTTGGCGACCATCTGCGGCGGTGGCACGGTGATCAGCTTGGCGTTGCGGATCGGATCGATCCCCGAAGCGGCCAGCCAGTAATGCATCCACATCGCGTGGGTGCCGGTGGGGAAGGTGCCTGCGAAGGTGTACTCACGCTTTTCCTTGGCCATGACCTTGGCCAGACCGGCACCGTCCACCGCGCCCTTGTCGGCGAGCGCCTTCGACACCGTGATGGCTTGGCCGTTGTTGTTCAGGCTCATCAGCACGGCCATGTCTTTTTTCGGTCCGGCGGTGCCTATGTGCACGCCGTAGATCAGTCCGTACAGCACATGCGCCATGTCGAGTTCGCCGTTGACCAGCTTGTCACGTACGCCGGCCCATGACGCTTCCTTCGACGCGATGATCTTGACGCCGTATTTCTTGTCGAAGCCGAGCACCGAGGCCATCACCACCGAGGCGCAATCGGTCAGCGGAATGAAGCCTATGCGCACCTCTTCTTTTTCGGGCTTGTCCGAGCCCTGCGCGTAGACCGCGCTTTGCAGTCCGGGAACGAGGCCTGCCGCGCTGGTGGCAGCGGCCGCTTTGATCAGGGTTCGGCGGCTCATGTCGGTCTTTCGAGTGAGTGGGAGGTTCATGGTGTCCTTCGATTGACGTGGCGAATAAGGCAAATGAACAAACAAAAACGGCGCCCGCGCTGCCCGACTGAAGAGTTCCGAGGCAGTGAGGGACGCCGTCGTCCTGTTCCCGAACTGTCTGCAGAGACAACTCAAGACATCCATACGCAGGTCGCCATTGACCTGCTGTGGTTTACTCAGCAATCGCTGTGCCAGCGATCCAGCCGACGTTGGATGCGTCTGCGCGTGCTGCGCTGCACCAAGATCAAGCGGCTAGAGGATTCCTGTGCGCCGTACAGGGCTGCCAGTGCGGGCTTCGCACTGTGTTTGGGCATGGACGGCGGTGCGGTCGCCTCAGCCCAACAGGTCGGTCACATCGATGATGCGTTGCGCAACATCGACCAGTTTCATGCCCTTGTCCATGGCCGCCTTGCGCAGCAGGGCATAGGCCTCGCTCTCGGGCAGTCCCTGGCGCTTCATCACGATGCCTTTGGCGCGGTCGATGGTCTTGCGATCCGACAGCTGTGTGCGCGCGTCGGCCAGTTCGCGGCGCAAGGACTCTTCGTGCTCGAAGCGCGCAAGGGCCACTTCGAGCACCGGCTTGACGCGGTCGGACGACAGCCCCGCCACCACGTAGGCCGTGACGCCCGAAGCGATCGCCGCACCGACATGGCTGGTGTCACCATCGTTGGTGAACAGCACGATCGGTCTGCGAGCGTCGCGGGTGGCGACAACCACATGCTCCAGCGTATCGCGGGCGCCGCTTTCGGCATCGACGATCACCATGTCGGGTGCAATCTGCGCCAAGCGTTCGGGCAAAAACACATCGGCGGGCAACACGGCAACGACGTTGTAGCCATTCTCCAGCAGACCGATGCGCAGGCTGCGCGAACGCTCGGACTGTGCCTCGTCATGGTCGTCTGCAGGGCCGTCGGCTGACAGCGTGTCGGGTGCGATGATGACGATGCGAACAGCGGGTTTCATGGTGTCGAGATCATGCAAATTCCAAGCCATCGCAGGTGTTCGGGTCGTCAACGCGCTGCCAACGTTTGGGTCGGCACCTACACTCGAGCGATGATTTTCCTGGGCATCGAATCGTCGTGCGATGAAACCGGCGTCGCCCTGATCGAAGCGAATACGGCGGGCATTCCCTGGCTGCGCGGACAAGCGCTGTACAGCCAGATCGAGATGCATCGCGCCTACGGTGGCGTGGTGCCGGAACTGGCCTCCCGCGACCACATTCGCCGGGTGCTTCCGCTGTTGGGTGACGTTTTGCAAGAAGCACAGGCCGAGTTGCGTGACATCGACATGGTGGCGTACACGAAAGGCCCTGGGCTGGCCGGTGCGTTGCTGGTCGGCGCCGGGGTGGCCTGCGCGCTCGGCGCGTCGCTCGCGCGCCCGGTGCTGGGCGTCCACCACCTCGAAGGGCATCTGCTGTCGCCGTTTCTCAGCGCCGATCCGCCGACCTTCCCGTTCGTCGCGCTGCTGGTGTCGGGCGGGCACACGCAGCTGATGCGGGTCGACGATGTTGGTGCCTACACCTTGCTTGGCGAGACCATCGACGACGCCGCGGGCGAGGCCTTCGACAAATCGGCCAAGCTGCTGGGTCTGGGCTATCCCGGCGGCCCGGCGTTGGCGGAATTGGCGAAGTCTGGCGATCCGAACCGCTTCGCGCTGCCGCGGCCCATGCTGCGCAGCGGCGACCTGAGTTTCTCGTTCGCCGGGCTGAAAACGGCGGTGATGGTGACGCTGCGCAAGCTGGGCCCATCACCCAGCGCGCAGGACCATGCCGATCTGGCCGCCAGCACCCAGGCAGCCATCGTCGACGTGCTGGTGCGCAAGTCGCTCGCTGCCTTGCAATTGACGGGGCTGGCCCGACTGGTCGTGGCCGGTGGCGTGGGTGCCAACGCGGAACTGCGCGCGCGGCTGGGCGAACAGGCGGCGCGCGCAGT
>JAKFUQ010000135.1 GCA_021732645.1 Rhizobacter sp.
GGCTTCAAGCGGCCGGCGTGGCCGAGCCCACCACCGAGTTCCCACGCGAAATGGATGTGCGCCATGGTTCGTGGCGTCAGGCGTCGGGCAGCAGCCTTTCGCCGCGCAGCAGATCGGCTGCGGTTTCGCGCTCGCGGATCAACCACACGTCGGCACCCGACACCATCACCTCGGCGGCGCGGCCGCGGGTGTTGTAGTTGCTGGCCATGCTCATGCCGTAGGCGCCGGCAGACAGCAGCGCGAGGGGGTCGCCGGCCTGCACCGCCAGCGCGCGGTCGCGGCCCAGCCAGTCGCCTGACTCGCAGACCGGACCGACCACGTCGTACGTCACCGGCGGTCCGTCGCGCAAGCGGCAGGGCACGATGCCCATCCAGGCTTCGTACATCGCCGGGCGCGCCATGTCGTTCATCGCGGCATCGACGATGCAGAAGTGCTTGCCGTCCGCGTCGTCCGACGGCTTCAGGTACAGCACCTCGGTGACCAGCACGCCGGCATTGCCGACCAACGAGCGGCCGGGCTCGAACATCAACTTGCGGTGCCCGTGCCCGCGCGCGGCTATGCGTTGCAGCAGCGCGCCGATCAGCTCCGCGGCCGACGGTGGCTGTTCGTCGGTGTAGGTGATGCCGAGGCCGCCGCCGAGGTCGAGGTGGTGCAGCTTCACGCCGGTGGCTTCAATCGCCTCGACCAGGTCGAGCATGCGGTCGAGTGCGTCGAGGTAGGGGGCGATCTCGGTGATCTGGGAGCCGATGTGGCAGTCGATGCCGACGATCTCGATGCCGGGCAGCGCGGCGGCGCGGGCGTACACCGCGACAGCGCGTTCGTGCGCGATGCCGAACTTGTTGCCCTTCAGCCCAGTCGAGATGTACGGGTGCGTTTTCGGATCGACATCGGGGTTGACGCGCAGGCTGATGCGCGCCGTGCGGCCGGCCTGCGTGGCGACGGCCGACAGCGCTTCCAGCTCGGCCTCGCTTTCGATGTTGAAGCACATCACGCCAACATCGAGCGCCTGCTGCATCTCGGCGCGGGTCTTGCCGACACCGGAGAACACGACCTTCGATGGCGCAGCGCCCGCAGCCAGCACGCGGGCCAGTTCGCCGGACGACACGATGTCGAAGCCGCAACCGGCGCGCGCAAAGGTCTGCAGCACCGCCAGGTTCGAATTCGCCTTCACCGCGTAGCAGATCAGGTGGTCACGGCCTTCGAGCGCGCGCTGGTAGGCCGACAGCGCGGCAAGCATCGCGCGTTGCGAATAGGCGTAGAGCGGTGTGCCAAAGCGTGCGGCCAGGTCAGCAACGGCGCAGTCCTCGAGCATCAGCACATCACCCCGGTAGGCGAGGTGGGGCGAGCCAGGGAGCGAGTTCACGGGTGTCGTCGCCGTGTCATGGGGGCGGGTTGCCCCACGGCGGTGCCGACGCGGCAGCAGGCTGCGGTGGTACGGAAGACAAGGCGCCTGGCAGGCCGCTTGGGCGCAAGACCACGGTTGGTGTCGGCACCTTCGCTTTGGCGTTCAGCGTGAGGGGGCCCTTTTGCCCACAACCCGAGTGCAACAAACCCAGGGCCAGCAGCGCGGCCATCGCGAAGGGCGTGCAGCCCCTCGGGACTAAACTTTCTGACTGTTCCAACATCAAGCGAATTCTACTGACCATGCCCGAAGCTGCCCCGCTCACTCCCCTCACCGACGCCGAGTTCCGCGAACGCGCTGCTGGCGTGTTGGCCGCGATTGAGTCGAGCGTGGACCGCTGGCTGCAGAACGACGTGATCGACATCGATGCGAATCGCACGGGGGGCATGCTGGAGCTGAGCTTCCCTGACGGCAGCAAGATCGTCATCAACACCCAACCGCCCTTGCAGGAGTTGTGGCTGGCCGCGCGCCGGGGCGGGTTTCATTTCAAGCACATCGATGGCGGCTGGCGCGACACCCGCAGCAACGGCGATTTTCATGCGGTACTGTCGGCCTGCGCCAGCGAACAGGGCGGCAAGACACTGGCGTTCAGCGCAGGCTGAACCAGCGCGCGACTGGCCGCGTCAGCGCGAGAACAAGTCGAGGATGCCCTTGCGCTCTTCCGAGTCGGGCGACTGCGGGATGCTGTCATCGAGCCCCAGGCTGCTCACACCACCGCCCTGCAGGTATTCCTCGTAGTACCACTCGCCGCCGATGTTGACCACGCCTTCGGGCGGCAGGGGCTCGTTTTCCGGGCGGCCTTTCAAGGCGGTGCCCATGTAGTCGATCCAGATCGGCAGCGACAGACCGCCGCCGGTTTCGCGGTCACCGAGCTTGCGCGGGTTGTCATAGCCCATCCACACCACCGCCACCAGCTCATGCTGGTAGCCGCAGAACCAGGCGTCGTGTGAATCGTTGGTGGTGCCGGTCTTGCCGGAGATGTCGGTGCGCTTGAGCAGGGCTTGCGCCCGCGCCGCGGTGCCCGAGCGGGTGACTTCTTGCAGCAAGCTGTTCATCACGAAGGCGTTGCGCGGGTTCAGCACGCGCATCGACTCGTCGAGTACCGGTGGCTTGAACTGATGCACCAGATGACCTCTGGCATCAGTCACCTTGCTGATCAGGTAGGGGTTGACCCGGTAGCCACCGGTGGCGAACACGCCGTACGCACTGGCCATCTGCAGCGGCGTGACGGCGCCTGCGCCCAGCGCCATCGTCAGGTAGGCGGGGTGTTTGTCGGCCTCGAAGCCGAAGCGCGTCACCCACTCCTGGGCATACGGCGCACCGATGGCCTGCAGGATGCGGATCGACACCATGTTCTTCGACTTGGCCAGCGCGCGCCGCATCGACATCGGGCCCTCGAAGGTGCCGTCGTAGTTTTTCGGCTCCCAGGGCTGGCTGCCGGTGCTGTCGGCATCGAAGAACAGCGGCGCATCGTTGATGACGGTGGCCGGTGAAAAGCCTTTTTCGAGCGCCGCCGAGTAAATGAAGGGCTTGAAGCTGGAGCCCGGCTGCCGCCACGCCTGCGTCACATGGTTGAATTTGGACTTGGCCTGATCGAAGCCGCCGATCATCGCGGCGATCGCGCCGGTGCGCGGGTCGAGTGCGACGAAAGCACCTTCCACCTCAGGCAACTGGGTTGCGGTCCAGACGCCGGTCGGGCCCTTGGTCAACCGGATCACCGCGCCGCGGCGGATCTGTGTTTTCGGGTTCGCCTTGTCGCCGAGGCCAGAGGCGACCGGCCTCAGGCCGTCACCCGTGACGCTGACGGTCTCGCCGCTTTGCAGGGCCGCCACCAGCTTCTTGGCGCTCACGTCGAGCACCACGCCGGCCTTCAATTCGTCGTTGTCAGGGTGGTCGGCCAGCGCCTCGGCGATGCGCGTGTCCAGGTCGCGCGCGTCGGCGGGCAGGTCGATGTAGGCCTCGGGGCCGCGGTAGAACTGACGACGCTCGTAGTCGAGGATGCCCCGCCTGAGGGCGCGGTACGCCGCCATCTGATCGCGTGAGTTGACCGTCAAGTGGACGTTCAGGCCCACCGAATAGGCGTCGTCGCCGTAGTGCGCGTAGACCAACTGCCGGGCGGCTTCTGTCGCGTATTCGCCGTGCACAGGTGTTGCCGACGGCGCGCGATAGACCAGTTTTTCTGCCCGTGCCGCAGCGTGCTGCTCGGCGGTGATGTAGCCGTTGTCGAGCATCCGATCGATGATGTACAGCTGGCGCAGGGTGGCGCGTTTCGGGTTGGCGATCGGGTTGTAGGCGGACGGCGCTTTGGGCAGCCCGGCCAGCATCGCTGCCTCGGCGATGGAAAGCGCGCCCAGGGGTTTGCCGAAATACACCGCACTGGCCGACGCAAAGCCATAGGCGCGCTGGCCGAGAAAAATCTGATTCATGTACAGCTCAAGAATCTGCTCCTTGCTGAGCAGGCTTTCAATCTTCAGCGCAAGCAGGATTTCATAGATCTTCCGGGTGAAGGTTTTCTCGGTAGACAGGTAGAAGTTGCGTGCCACCTGCATGGTGATGGTCGAGGCGCCCTGGCTGCGCGATTCGCCGAAATTGGCCAGTCCGGCACGCAGCACGCCAAGGTAGTCGACACCGCTGTGCTGGTAGAAGCGGGCGTCCTCGATCGCCAGCACGGCGTGTTTCATCACCTGCGGGATTTGTGCCGACGGCACGAAATTGCGCCGCTCCTCGCCAAACTCGCCCAGCAGCACGCCGTCGGCGGCATAGATGCGCATGGGCAACTTCGGCCGGTAGTCGGTGAGCCCGCTGATCTCTGGCAGGTTGGGATAGGCCACCGCCAGCGCCAGCGCCACCAGCATCAGCACCGCCAGTGCGCCGGCGGTGATCAGTCCGAAGATGCCGCCCAGCGCCTTGAACAGGCTGCGGCTCCACGATCTTGACCGGGGGCTGGGCGACGCGGCGGCGCGGCCAGCGCGCTGGGATTCGCTCATGGAGCTCCGTTTATTTGACTTTCGATTATAGGAAGTAGGGGTCAGCGCCCCCGTTTCAAATCGGAACGGAGGCGCTGGGTTCCCAGAAACTACTCAGGAGATGTGCAGATGCACCGATAACCAGGCGTCCGCAGCGTGTGCATGTCACAACGAATGCGTGTTGCTGAGCCCTGTTTTCTACGGTTGCACATAGGCTTTACTGCTAGCATTCAAGTAACTTCTTAACATTCCACCGCCGTTTTTGGCGCGTCGGAGGGCAAAGTCTGTGAGCTTTCTAGACACCCTGTTAGGCCGTAAATACCCCCCGGTGATCGGGCTTGATATCAGTTCGTCCAGCGTCAAGCTCGTCGAATTGGGCCAGGACGACACCGGCGCTTACATATTGGAACGATTTGCGGCCGAGAGTTTCGAGAAAGGCTGGATCACCGACGGCCAAATCGAAAAGTTCGACGAGGTTGCCGACGCGGTGCGCCGGGTGGTCACCAAGAGTGGTACCAAGACCAAGGATGTGGTGATGGCGATGCCGCAGTCGTCGGTCATCACCAAGAAGATCATGCTGCCGGCTGGCTTGCGCGAAGAAGAACTCGAATTGCAGGTCGAATCCGAGGCCAATCAATACATTCCGTTCTCGCTGGACGAGGTGAGTCTGGACTTCTGCGTGGTGGGGCCCAGCCCGACGTCGGTGGGTGACGTCGAGGTGCTGATCGCGGCGTCGCGCAAAGACCGTGTGCAAGATCGCCAGGGCTTGGCCGAGGCCGCAGGCCTGCGCCCCGTGGTGCTCGACATCGAATCGCATGCTTCTCGTCTCGCCATGAGCCGGGTCGTGAGTGCGTTGCCCAACGAAGGCCACGATGCGCTGATTGCGCTGTTCGAGATCGGCGCTGACACCACCAGCTTGAAAGTGCTGCGTGACGACGAAATGCTCTACGACCGCGATCAGGCCTTCGGCGGATCGCAGCTCACGCAGCTGATTTCCAGGCAGTACGGCTTCTCCTTCGAAGAAGCGGAACAGAAGAAACTCGCGTCGGACCTCCCGGAAGACTACGACCAGCAAATCCTGGCGCCTTTCGTCGACAGCCTGTCGCAGGAAATTGGTCGCGCTCTGCAGTATTTCTTCACCAGCACGCCCCACCACAAGGTGCACTACGTGATGCTGGCCGGCGGCACCGCCAGCCTGCCGGGCCTGAAAGACCGGGTGACCGAACTGACTGGCTTTGCGGCGATGGTCGTCAACCCGTTCGACAACATGAAGCTCGGCGGGGCGGTGCGTGAAAGCAAGCTGCGTCGGGAGGCGCCGTCCTACCTGACCGCCTGTGGTCTGGCGATGCGGAGGTTTGCCCAGTGATCTTGATCAACCTGCTACCGCACCGGGAAGAAAAGCGCCGTCGCAAGAAGATTGCCTTCTTTGTCGGTGTTGGTGCCGCCGCCGCGTTTGGCCTGGTTGCCGTGGGGTTGTGGTTTGGCATCGTCGAACAGCTGACCTCTTCGCAGCAGCAGCGCAACGCCTACCTGAGTGCTGAAATCGCCAAACTCGAAATCCAGATCAAAGATATCGCCGCGTTGAAAGCTGAGATCGAATCCCTCAAGGCGCGACAGAAAGCGGTGGAAGACCTGCAGATCGACCGCAACGTGCCTGTGCACCTGCTCAATGAATTGGTTCGACAGACGCCAGAGGGGGTGTACCTCACCTCGGTCAAACAAAAAGGTCAAACGCTCAACATCCTTGGTGTGGCGCAAACCAACGAGCGGGTGTCGGAGCTGTTGCGCAACACGGCCTACAACTCGGAATGGCTGGTCAAACCCGAACTCGTCGAGATCAAGGTCTCGGGCGTACAGGCGGCCGACCGGACGCAAAAACGCTTGTTTGATTTTTCGCTGCGGGTCAGCGTCAAGCGGCCCCAGGAACAACCCGGTGCGGTGCCTGCGGCACCTGCAGCCACGAAGGGGTGACACCCATGGCCACCTCAGCGCCTCCAACCGTCTCCGCTGGCAACGCCGACATCAACTCGGTGTTGCAAGATGCTGCCTCTCAGTTTCGCGGGCTCGACCTCAACCAGCCTGGCCAGTGGCCGACGCTGCCCAAACTTGTGGGCTGGGCCTTTGTGGCCGCCGTGGTCGTGGCACTCGGCTGGTTCACGCTGCTGACCGACGCGCACGATCAACTCGACGCCGAAATCGCCAAGGAGCCCACCCTCAAGAACGACTACCGCAACAAGCTCGGCCAGGCCGTCAACCTCAGCGAATTGCGCAAGCAAAAGCTGCAGGTCGAGGAGTTTGTGACCCAGCTTGAGAAGCAGTTGCCGGGCAAGGCGGACATGGATGCGCTGCTGTCTGACATCAACCAGGCGGGCCTGGGTCGCGGCCTTCAGTTTGAACTGTTCCGTCCCGGCCAAAGCTCGGTCAAGGACTACTACGCCGAATTGCCGATTGCGCTGCGTGTGTCGGGGCGTTACCACGATGTGGGTGCGTTCGCTGGCGATGTGGCGAACCTGTCGCGCATCGTCACGCTGCACGATTTGTCGATCGATCGCAGTCGCAGCGGCGGTGACTCGCTGGTGATGGAGGCGACGGCTCGAACCTACCGCTACCTCGATGCCACCGAGCTCGAATCGATACGCAAGGCCAGCGCGCCCAAGAAGCCGGGAGGCAAACGATGAGCGGCCTTCGCCCGCGCCTCTGGGGCGCTTTCATGGCCTGCTGTGTGGCGCTGTTGTCCGCTTGCAACGCCGACCAGCAGGAGCTGGCGCAATGGATGGATCAGCAGCGCAAGGAAGTCAAACCGAACGTGCAGCCGATATCGCCGCCGAAGAAGTTTGACCCGCAGCCCTACGCTGTTGGGGATGCAGTCGAGCCGTTCAGCACCCAAAAACTGGCGGTCGCCATCAAGCAGGAGTCGAGGCAGCCGAATTCGCTGCTGCAGTCGGAGATCAACCGCCGTCCCGAGCCGCTGGAAGCCTACCCACTGGACAGCGTCACGATGGTGGGCAGTGTCACCCGCGGCCAGCAGCCTTTTGTGCTGCTGAAGGTCGACAAGCTGCTGTACCAAGTCAAGCTGGGCGATTACATCGGCCAGAACTACGGAAAGATCGTCAAGATCACTGAAACCGATGTGGCCCTGCGCGAGATCGTGCAGGACGCATCCGGCGAATGGATCGAGCGCATCAGCTCGATCCAACTCCAGGAGAACGCTCGATGAAGGCGATGCAAAACAAGCGCACGATGGCCGGCGGATGGCAGGGTGGCCTGACGGCGTTGGCATTGTGGTTCGGGGCGACCTTCTCGGTGCTGGCGCAAACCGCGATCCAGTCGATCAACAGCACGCAGCAAGCTGGTGCGGAGGTCATCCGCATCGAGCTGTCGGAGCCGCTGACGGCGATTCCGCGCGGCTTCGTGGTGCAGACCCCGCCCCGCATTGCCATCGATCTGCCCGGCGTGGGCAATGCCATCGGCAAGCCTGTGGTCGACATCAACCAGGGCAATTTGCGCTCTGTGAACATCGCGCAATCCGACGACCGGACCCGACTGGTGCTGAACCTGCGTCAGTCCGCCACCTACCGGGCTGAATTGCAAGGCAAGGCCTTGGTCATCGTGCTCGAATCGAGCGCCTCGCCGGTCGTTGCCAGTGCGGGTGTCACGCCCGAGCCCGCCCGGTTTGCTGAAGGAAACAATCGCCAGCAGCTGCCGCTGAAAGACATCGACTTCCGGCGCGGTGCCGACGGTGCCGGTCGGGTGGTGGTGGACTTGGCGAACAACCAGGTCGGTGTCGACATTCGCCAGCAGGGCAAGGGTCTGGTGGTCGAGTTTCTGCAGAGCGCCTTGCCAGACACCCTGCGCCGCCGTCTTGATGTCACCGACTTCGGAACCCCGGTGCAAACCGTGTCCACCACGCAGGTCGGCGATCGGGTTCGCATGGTGATCGAGCCACGCGGTGACTGGGAGCACAGCGCCTACCAGAGCGACAACCAGTTCGTGGTTGAAGTGCGTGCTCAGAAGATCGATCCGAACAAGCTGACGCAGGGCCCCGGCTTTGCGGGTGAGAAGCTGTCGCTGAACTTCCAGAACATTGAAGTGCGCGCCTTGCTGCAGGTCATTGCCGATTTCACGAACTTCAACGTCGTCACCAGCGACACCGTCACCGGCAACGTGACCTTGCGCCTGAAAGACGTGCCGTGGGACCAAGCGCTCGACATCATCTTGCAGGCCAAGGGTCTGGGGCTGCGCAAGTCGGGCAATGTGATTCTGATTGCGCCCAAAGACGAACTTGCGGCCAAGGAAAAAGCCGAGCTTGAATCGAAGCTGCAAATTTCTGCGCTTGAACCGGTGCGCACCCAGGCGTTTCAGCTGAACTACACCAAGGCTGAAGAAATCGCGCGCGGCCTGACGGGGCAAGGCTCCGCCGGAGGCGGTGGCGGCGGTGGTGGCGGCAGCTCAACCACGACCCGCCTCTTGTCACCGCGTGGCAGCGTGCTGTCTGAAACGCGCACGAATCAGCTGTTCGTCAGCGACATTCCCTCGAAGCTCGAAGAGATCCAGGCGCTGATCGCCAAGATCGACATCCCGGTTCGCCAGGTGCTCATTGAAGCGCGCATCGTCGAGGCCGATGACTCGTTCGGGCGCTCGCTGGGCGTGCGGCTGGGCTACAACGACCGACGCGTTGGCAATAGCGCGGGTGTCGGCCTGGGCGATGGACAGCGGGTGGCCATCGGCGGAAACCTCAACGTGGTCGGTAACCGCACGGGGCAGACCGCCGCGGTGCCGTTGCTCAACGACACCAACTTCCTCAATCTGCCAGCCTCGGCCCAAGGCGGCGCGCAGCCGGCCAGCATCGCGCTGTCGCTTTTTGGCTCCAGCTTGAACCGCTTCGTCAATCTGGAATTGTCAGCGCTGGAGGCCGATGGGCGTGGCAAGGTGGTGTCGAGCCCGCGCATCGTGACCGCCGACCAGATCAAGGCGGTGATTCAGCAGGGCACCAAGATTCCGTATGAGCGCGCCACCTCCAGTGGCGCCACCTCGGTGGAGTTTGTCGATGCCACCTTGAAGCTGGACGTGACCCCGCAGATCACGCCCGAGGGCAATGTGATCCTCACCGTCAAGGTCAACAAGGACAGCGTGGGCGCCGTCACTGGCAACATTCCGTCGATTGACACCAAGTCGATCGAGACGCAGGTGCTGGTGGAAAACGGCGGCACGGTGGTGATCGGCGGCATCTTCGAGCAGACCGATCGAACCGACGTGACGCAGGTGCCGTTGCTGGGCGATATTCCGATCCTGGGCAACTTGTTCAAGAGCCGAACCAACTCGTCGCGCAAGACCGAGCTGCTGGTCTTTCTCACCCCCAAGGTGGTCAGCGAGCGAACCGCTGCGCGTTGAGCGTCGGCGCGCTGCGCAGCCTGGCCCCGGGGCGCCATGTTCGTCAGCCTGATTGGCATGCCGGGCGGCGGTAAATCGACCATAGGCCGCAATCTGGCGCGCCGACTGGGCGTGCCCTTTTGCGACAGCGATGCCGTGATCGAACGGCAAATCGGCTGCAGCATCCGCGAGTACTTCGATGCGCAAGGTGAAGAGAGTTTTCGCAACGTCGAGCAAGACGTGATCGCCGAACTCGTGCGCGCCGATCGCGGCGTGCTCGCCACTGGTGGCGGGGTGGTGTTGCGCGATGCCAATCGCCATGCACTGCAGCGCTACACCACCGCCGTTTACCTGCGCTCGACGCCGGAAGAACTGTTTCGCCGCCTGCGCCACGACACGCACCGTCCCTTGCTGCAAGTGGCTGACCCGCTGGCGCGGCTGCGTGCGCTGTTCCAGGTGCGCGACCCGCTGTACCAAAGCGTGGCGCATTTCGTGATCGAGACCGGGCGTCCCTCGGTGCACAACCTGGTCAACATGCTGCTGATGCAGCTGGAACTGGCCGGTGTGTTGCCGATGGACGTGGTGCCGTCGCCAGTCGATGGGATCGAGCCGCTGTTGCACTGACCGCTTGCTGCCCTGCGCCGCCCGAGCCGCACGGCAAAATACAGTCATGCCGACATCGCCAACGACCCCATTGCCCACCCTTGTGCCGACCACGCAGCTCAGCATCGACCTGGCAGACCGGCGTTACGACATCCTGATCGGGTGTGGGCTGCTGGATCAGCCGCACACCGTAGCGTGCGGTGCGGCCTCCTCTGAGGCGCTGATCGTCACCAACACCACGGTAGCACCGCTCTATGCCCATCGGCTGCAGCGCGTGCTCGCTGCACACCATGCGCGTGTGAACACGATCGCCTTGCCCGATGGCGAAGCCCACAAGGACTGGGACACGCTGAACCTGGTCTTCGACCGGCTGCTCGGCGGTGGCTATGACCGCAGGACCGTGCTGTATGCACTGGGTGGGGGCGTGGTCGGCGACATGACCGGCTTTGCCGCTGCCTGCTACATGCGCGGCGTGGCTTACGTGCAGGTGCCGACCACACTGCTGGCGCAGGTCGATTCATCGGTCGGCGGCAAGACCGCCATCAACCACCCGGCGGGCAAGAACATGATCGGTGCGTTCCACCAGCCGTTGAGGGTGATCGCCGACCTCGACACGCTGGACACGCTGCCCGACCGTGAAATCTCGGCCGGTCTGGCCGAGGTCATCAAGTACGGCCCGATCGCTGACGACGAATTTCTCGGCTGGATCGAACAGCACATCGATGCGCTGCGCGCGCGCGACAAGTCTGCCTTGGCGCATGCCGTGCGGCGCTCGTGCGAGATCAAGGCGCACGTCGTTGCGCAGGACGAGCGCGACGCGGGCCTGCGCGCCATCCTCAATTTCGGCCACACCTTCGGCCACGCCATCGAAGCCGGCCTCGGCTTCGGCACCTGGCTGCACGGCGAAGCGGTGGGCTGCGGCATGGGGATGGCCGCTGACCTGTCGGTGCGCTGCGGCTTGATCGATGTGGCCTACGCCCAGCGCATCAAGGCGCTGATCGCCCGCGCTGGTCTTCCCACCCGTGGGCCCAGCCTGGGCGCTGCTCGCTACCTGGACTTGATGCGCATCGACAAGAAGTCTGAATCGGGTCAGATACGCTTCGTGCTGATCGATGCGCCGGGCCAGGCCAGCTTGCACGGCGCTGACGACGCGCTGGTGGCCGAGGTGATCGAAGCGAACTGCGGGTGAGCGAGTCGCACGTGAGCGGACTGGCGCCCTACGCCAGCAGACCCGAGCGCAGCCGAGGGCGGCGACATGCCGAGCCTGAAGCCGCCGGTGAAAGTGCTTTTCAACGCGATCGCGATCGGGTGATCCACAGCACCGGATTTCGGCGTCTGGCCTATAAAACGCAAGTCTTCCTCAATCACGAGGGCGATTTGTTCCGCACGCGGATGACCCATTCGCTCGAAGTGGCGCAACTCGCGCGCCGCCTGGCCCGCGCACTGCGACTGCATGAAGACCTGTGCGAAACCATCGCGCTGGCGCACGACCTGGGTCACACGCCTTTCGGGCACACCGGACAGCACGCGCTGGACGATTGCGTGCGGGGTGTCGCACCTGACAGCGTCGGTTTCGAGCACAACGCCCAGAGCCTGCGCGTGGTCGATCACCTGGAGGAATGCGGCCTCGCCTTCGACGGCCTCAACCTGAGCTTCGAGACCCGCGAGGGAATCCTCAAGCACTGCTCGCACCGGCACGCGCTGGCGCTGGTCGCGCAGGAGCCTGGGGGGGTGGCCGAGCGCTTTCTGCGCCGCACCCAGCCCAGCCTCGAAGCGCAACTGTGCAATCTGGCCGACGAACTCGCCTACAACGCGCACGACATTGACGACGGCATGCGGGCCGGTCTGCTGAGCTACGAGGCCTTGCGCGAACTGCCGCTGTTCGAACGTTTTCACCGCGAGGTGCTGGCGCAGCATCCGACGGCGCAGGGGAAGCGGCTGCTCGGCGCCGTGATCGACCGGATGCTGTCGCAGCAGGTCGATGATCTGATCGCGCAATCGACTGCACGTATCGCAGCGCACTGCCCGCAGGATTGCGATGACATCGCGCAGGCGCCCGCGCTGATCGCCTGCGGTGACGAGGGCGCTGCGGCGGTGTTGCAGCTCAAGGCCCACCTGCGCCAGCATTTGTACCAGCATCCGCGCGTGGCCGCAGCCAATGATGTCGTGCGGCAGGTCGTTCGCGAACTGTTCGAGGCTTACCTGCATGCACCCGCGCAGATGCCGACGTCGCATGCGGTGCGACTGCCGGTGTGGGCAGCGGTGACGGACTACATCGCCGGCATGACCGACCGCTACGCATTGCGGGAGCATGAACGACTCATCGGCGGGCAACTGGCCCGTCAGCTGCCAAGCCAACTGCTGTCGTTCTGAAGTCCGATCCGGCCTTTGGGCTGACGAACGGTGGCCTGTGGGCGATCAACGGCAGCATGCCCAATTGCGTCGCCTGCAGTGCCCTGAAAAAATGGTCCCATGAAAGTCTTGTATGTTCCCGGCCGAGGATTCCGCAGGGGGCTTGCGCCAGCGCAATGCGGCTTCACCCTGGTCGAGATTCTGGTCGCCATCGTCGTGTTGTCTTTCGGCGTGCTCGGTGTGGTGGGCATGCAGGCAGCGGCGTTGCAGTCCAACCACGCGGCGCGCGACCAGTCCACCGCCATTGCGCTCGGCCGGGAACTGGCCGACATGTTGCGCACCAACAAGACCGTGTCGCTGCAACCTACGGCATCGGCCAATCCGTACCTGGTCGATTTCGTCGGCACGTTGCCCGATCCGGGTGCCGACTGCTTTACCGGTGCCTGTGCCTCGCCGACCTTGGTGGCCGAATTCGACATTCGTCAATGGCTGCTGCGGGTCAATGCCGCGCTGCCTGGCGCCCGCGTCGTCGTTTGCTTCGATGACACGCCCTACGCCCTGGCCACGGGGCGTCCGCAGTGGGAGTGCAACAGCGCCAGCAACCAGACGCTGGCGATCAAGATCGGCTGGACGCAAAAGGCACTTGACAGCGGGGCAGCGGCGCCCGAACGCACGCAGGGCGTTGGTGATGGCACCGGCGTCGGCGTGCCGGGTGTGGTGCTCCCCGTGATTCCGGGCAGCTCGACATGACGCGCCGATACGCCCTGGCACGGGATCATCGGTGTCGACAGGGTGAGGCTGGCTTGACCCTGGTTGAACTGCTGGTTGCGGTCACGCTCGGCCTGTTGGTGTCGCTGGCGGCGGTGGCGGCCTTGCTCATCGGTCGCCAAGGGTTCAACGCCGTCGATCATTCGTCGCAGTTGCGCGAGAACGCCCGCTTTGCCACCAGCCTCATTCAGCGGCTGGTCATCCAGTCTGGGTACGAAAGCCACCGCGACGGCACCGGCGCCGGACCTTGGCGTCACTTTTGCTCCGTCCCCGGCAATGTGTGCGGCGACGAGGCGGGGGACAAGAACCCAGGGGTCCGGGGCTTCGACAACGCGCTGGTCAACGGGGTGGCGCTGCCCGCCGGACTGATGAGCGGCAACCGCGCCACTGGCTGCGGTGGTGTAGGCGACACCAGCTGCGCCAATGGCAGCGATGTGTTGGCTGTGCGCTACTGGGGCGACAGCCGGGCTGGCGCGGCGGTTGGCGACGGCTCGATGATCAACTGCGCCGGCGCCAGTGAATCGGACGGCATTGTCCCGGCTTACAGCATTTTTCATGTCGCTCGCAGCGCCTCTGGCGAGCCCACCCTCGGATGCAGCTATCGCGACACCACGGGGGCGTGGCAAACCGTGCCGCTGATTCAGGGCGTTGAAGGCTTTCAGGTGCTGTACGGCGTGGACAACGTGACGCCGAACGTGGCCCCGCCGCTGGGTGAGACGGGCACCGACTCCGTTCCCGACCGCTACCTGCGCGCCAGCCAGTTGACGGTGGCCGGTGACGAAAACGCCACCATGGACAACTGGCGCCGGGTGCGCAGCGTCCATGTCGGCTTGCTGCTGCGAGGTGAACCCAATTCAGCCATCGACCGCGCATCCACCGCACGGACCTACGCCGTGCTGGGCGACGGCTTCTCGAATGCCGATGACGTGGGCTCCGACCTGGGAGTGCCCGCCGATGGTCGGCTGCGCCAAAGCGTGGTGTTCACCGTGCATCTGCGCAATCCGCAGTCGGTGATGCCGCCCACCTTCTCTCCCTGACCATGGCGCCTCGTTGCCGTCGTCCGTCGACCCCACCGACCGCCCAGCGCGGTGTGGCGCTGGTGGTGGTGCTGCTCATCTTGCTGGTGGTGATCGTGCTCGGCGTGGGTGGCGCTCAGATTGCGTTGCTGAGTGAACGCACCGCACGCTACGACCGTGATTACCTGATCGCCTCGCAGGCTGCGGAAGCCGCGCTGATGGATGCTGAATTTGACATCCGCGGGGAAGTGCTCATCGACCCCGCGGCCCCAACGCTCGGGATGCTGCCAACCGTTCGCTCGGCAAAATTCAACCAGACCGACTTCGGAATCTTCGCCTCGGGTTGCAGCAGCCAGGCCAGCACCCGGGGCTTGTGCCTGCCGAACGCCGACACGGTGAAGCCGGTTTGGGCAGAAGTTAACTTTCTCGGTGACAGCACCAGCGGCAGCCCTCGCAGCGTCGAGTACGGCACGTTCACCGGGCGTACCTACGATGCCGGTGGCGGCATCCGCCCGGTGCACAGCCCGCGCTATGTGATCGAGCTCATCGATGACCGTACCCCTGGCGCCAACGCCGCCGTGGGCAAAGTGGCCAAGATGTACCGCATCACCGCGCTGGGTTTTGGGCCGCGCGACGACGTGCAGGTGGTGATGCAGACGGTGTTCCGGAAAGAAGCGAGTCGACCATGATGTTCCCCTTGAATCGGCTGCGGGCGATGGCATTGAGCCCGCTGACCCACTGGGTGGCGGTGCCTGCGGCATTGACTGCGGCGCTGGTGGCCGTGTTTGCTCAAACGCTACCGTCGCCCATGCCGCCCACCCTGAATCTTTCGTCGGAGCCTTTGTATGCCCAAGGGGTGCGCGCCAAGCCCACCCTCACGCTGGCTCTGTCGGTCGAATTCCCGACCGTGGGAGCGCAGTATGTCGACGCCCCCGGCTCCTCGGTAGACGCGAGCTACTCACCCGATAACAAATACATCGGTTACTTCAACAGCGAGAGCTGTTACGCCTACGAACGCAGCCCTGGGAACGAGAAGGGGCGCTATTTCCGGCGCACCGGTGACGCCGTGAACCACGGTTGCGGCGGCGCAGGCTTCAGCGGCAATTTCATGAACTGGGCCACCAGTTCGGCCATCGATGTGTTGCGCCTGGGCCTCACCGGCGGCGACCGAGTCAACGAAACCGAGTCCGTCACCGTGCTGCAGCGCGCCGTGCTGCCGGCAGGGCGTTTCTGGAACGATCGCAATTTCCCGTCCAAGCAATTGGCGGCAAACCTGGCGCCAGAGGCGCTGCCGAGTCGGCTGCTGGGTACCCACACCGGCACGGTTTACGTAGCGAACTGCTTCAACCGGGTGCATTTCGGCACCGCCAATGGTGGCAGCTGCGATGCGCCGGGAGTCAACGGTAATCTGGGCTTGTCGACCGAGGTGACGGGTGTGGTCACCAGTTACAGCGGCGCCCTGCCCGCTGACTTTTCCAGCACCGCGTGCGCGCAGGAGGGCGAAACCTGTGTGGTCTCCGGCACCCAGGAGATCGCCTACGGTGCTGGCACGTCGTGGCGTTTTCTCACCACCAACAGCAACCAGGGTTGCAGTGACAGCGTGTTCGGAGACCCGCTGCCCGGTCTGGACAAGCAATGCTTCACACGCGCCCCCTCCAATGCCGTGGACGAGGACAACGGCCTGACCGTCGACAGCTTTTTTTACGCACGGGTGCGCGTCTGCGAGGCCGATGCGGCGGGTGAGCTCACCGATTTGCGCAGCCCCAACTCGCTGTGCGTGCGCTACCCCTCAGGCCACTACAAGCCCATCGGCACCCTGCAGCGCTACAGCGACAACATCCGTGTGGCCGCATTCGGCTACCTCAATGACAACGAGCAAAGCCCGCAACGTGCCGGCGGCGTGTTGCGCGTGCCCATGAAGTACGTCGGCCCCCGCGATTTCAATGACAACTATGGGTTGAGGGAGGGCGTCAACGAGGGTCGGGAATGGGATCCAACCACCGGTGTGTTCGAGGTCGATCCCGATGAGGTCGCCGGGGCTCCCAACAGCGGTCTGAACAGCAACCGGCCGGGCCAGCCCATCAGCGGTGTCATCAACTACATCAACCAGTTCGGGCGCACCGGGGCCTTCGGCCAGTACAAAACCTACGACCCGGTGAGCGAGCTCTACTACGAGAGCCTGCGCTACCTTCAGGGCTTGCCACCGTCCAAGGTGGGCAACTCCAGCGCTACGAATGCGGTTCAGGGGCTCGACAACCGTTTCATGGCCGACGTCCTGCGCGATGGCTTCCCCGCCTACGCCAGCTACACCGACCCCCATCCGGCGGTCGACAACCTGTCGGACTACTCCTGCGTGCGCAATTCCATCCTCGGCATCGGCGACACCAACACCAACAACGATCATTTCCTGCCCGGCAATCCGTCCGGTGGCGCGGAAGACACCGCGCGCCCTGCCAATCCGGCTGCCAACGAGCCCGATTTTCGCGAGTGGACCCGCGTGGTCGGTGGTTTCGAGTCGATCGCCGCGGGGAACGCCGGGATCGACTACCTGGACGGAAATGGCGTGCGGCGAACCACCGGTAATCCCAACACCCCCAACGGCGCGGCGGCAAATCTTGAAGATTTGCCAGTTGGCAATGGCGGCACGTACTACATCGCGGGCGCCGCCTACTGGGCCAACACCCACGACATCCGGGGCAAGCTATGGACCAACGCCCCCGAAAAGCAGCGCCCAGGCATGCGCGTGAGAACCTACTGGCTGGACGTGAACGAGTTCGGCGAACAAACCAACACGGCTCAGCGCCGCAGCCGCAACCAGTTCTATCTGGCGGGCAAGTACGGTGGCTTCGATGACGTGACCGGCACAGGTGACCCCTACAAGAAGCTGGGCGCCCCCACATCGACGGGCGCAAAAACCTACGTCATCGACCCCACCAACCGAAACTGGCAGCGGCAAGACTCGAACCCTGACCTGCAAGAAGCGAAAACCTACTTCCTGTCGAGTTCGGCCCAGGCGGTGCTCGACTCGTTGGAGCGCATCTTTGCCGACAGCGCGTCGGCAGCCAACAGCATTGCTGGCGGCGCCATCTCCACCTCGCGTGTGACGAGCGACGGTGGCGTGATCTACCAGGCCCAGTTCGACCCGTCCGCGTGGAGCGGTGATGTGGTCGCCTACGACGTGGATCTTGCGGGCACCTCGCTGCTGATCGGGGACAACCCGAGCTCGGTGTGGACGAATTCTTCCGGGCTGGCGGTGGGCGCGGCAGGCAAGCTCGACGAACTGGACCCGGCTTCGCGCAACATTTACGTCGGCTATCCCACGACCGCATCGTTGCAGGAATTCAACACCGGGGTGTTTACCTGGGACGCGGTCGGTCAATCGGCCAACACGTCGATCAAGGATGCGCTTTACGCGGTCGGCGTGGAAACCGCAGACGTACAGGGCCAGAACCGCCTGAACTACTTGCGTGGCGACCGGACGCAGGAGTCGGGAGGCACGGCCGGTGGCACCTTGCGCGCGCGTAACAGTCGGCTGGGTGACATCATCAACTCCGGCATCACCTATGTCGCTGCACCGACGCAAAGCATCGCCGATCCGTCCTACGGCAGTTTCTACAGCGCCAACCAGGGCCGTGTTCAGGCGCTGTACGTCGGTGCCAACGACGGAATGCTGCATGCCTTCAATGCCGCCGACGGTAACGAGCTGTTTGCCTACATCCCGAGCTGGGTGGTGCCCAACCTGATCTCGCTCACCGCGACCCCGTACGTCCATCGCAGCTACGTGGACGCCACCCCCACAGCAGCGGAGGCCAATTTGGGCGACTCGACCGCCGGCGGCGCCGATTGGCGCACCGTGCTGGTCGGTGGTGCAGGCGGCGGCGGGCAGGGTGTTTTTGCGCTGGATGTCACTGACCCGACGGCTTTCGCAGGCGGCGCTGGCAACGACAAGATCCTGTGGGAGTTCACCGACAAGCACGATGCCGATCTGGGCAACGTCATCGGCGCACCGCAGATCCTCAAGTTCAACGTGGCCGCTGGCGGCTCGACCCCCGATTACCGTTATTTCGCGGTGGTTGCCAGCGGCGTCAACAACCACGCGCCCGATGGGACTGCCAGCGGCACCGGTGAGCCGGCGCTGTTTTTCCTGCGGCTGGACAAGCCCAAGGACGTTGCCTGGGAATTGAACGTGAACTATTTCAAGGTCAAATTCCCGGTGAAATCGGGGGTGGGTTCCTTGGCCTCCGGCATGGTCAGCTTCACCGCTCGCGCTGGGTTCGCAGGCGAAGTGACGGATATCTATGCCGGGGACTTGCAGGGCAATCTGTGGAAGCTCAATTTCCGGGCTGCTGTCAACGCGCCAGACTGGTCGCTTGCCACGCTGTCGTTCTACAAAAATGGCGACACCGCGATCCCGATGTTCATTGCCACAGACGGCGCCACCTCACCGAATCGACAGCCCATCAGCATGGCGCCCGCGCTGTCCTTTGGCCCGGGGCGCAGTATCTTGGTGTCCTTTGGCACAGGCAGGTATCTGTCGTCAGAAGATAACACGGCGCCTTATGCCAGCCAGTCGGTCTACACCCTGTTTGATAACAACACCGTCACGCCCGACGAAGCGAGCACCATCGAGGCTGCCATCGCCGGACGCGGCCGATTGCAGCCAGGCACCGCAACCAGCACATCGGTGTCGGTGTCACCGTTTGCCTTCGGCCGCCCTGGTACCGACGCTGACACCACGACCCGCGCGGGCTGGTATTTCGACTTCAGCGAGGCGGCCACTACCGGCACCCAGGCTGGCACCGGCGAGCGTCAGATCAGTGGCTTCGGAGTCCTGGCGGGTCGATTGATCTTTGGCTCCGTCATCCCTGGCGCGACCACCTGCGACGGCGGCTCGGGCAACCTTTATGCGGTCGATACGTTCAGCGGCAATGGCACCCTGACCGTGTCGACAGAAGGAATTCTGGGTGAGCCCTTCCTCACCGAGGTGGGGTATTCGACACTGACGGTCAGCGATGCTACCGGCCAGCGCCGAGAAACCAGCAACCACCAGATCATCAAGCAGGGCTCATCGGGGCTGGGCACCAGTCCGGGCTTCTCGATCCTCAACACGGCGGGTCGGCTGAGCTGGCGTGAAATCAGCAACTACCAAGACCTAAGAGGTGGCAGTTGAAGGTTGGGGCCTGCAGTTCCGTGTCTCTGCGCTGGCGTCTGGCGCAGGGTTTCACGTTGATTGAGCTCATGATCACCGTGGCGATCGTGGCCATTCTTGCCGCCGTTGCCTATCCTTCTTACCTGGATTCGGTGCTCAAGGGGCGCCGCGCCGAGGGGCGTACAGCCATCCTCAATCTGCTGCAGCAACAGGAGCGGTATTACACCCAAACGGGGAGTTACATGGCGTTCACCGCGGGGAATACGGGAGACAACGGCACCACTTTTACAGGTGCCAGTGTGGCGATCCCTTTCAAGACGCGCTCTGGCGAAACCAATGGTGCCTACCTGCTCAGTGCCGCGGCGTGTCCAGGTACGGCGTTGAATGAATGCATCTTGCTTGCCGCGGAGCCCGTTAAAGCGGATGAGGCAGCGGGCACCTTGACCGTTTCCAGCAGCGGCGCCAAGTCCTGCGATGGCAGCAAGCAATCGCTGTGTTGGCAATGAGCCACTGCGCCGGTAACGTCCCGGCCCGACGCCCATTCATCGGGCCGACGTCGCCAGGCTTTACGCTGATCGAACTGATGGTCACCGTGGGGCTGCTGGCCGTGCTGATGGTGATCGCTGCGCCGAGCTTCGTGTCCTTTCAGCGCAACTCCGAACTGACCTCCACGGCCAACAGCTTTCTGGCGGCGTTGTCGGCCGCACGCGCCGAGGCCATGAAGCGCCAGTTGCGAGCCTTCGTGATCCCCGCCCAAGGCAACGACTGGCGCAATGGCTGGCTGGTCTTCCTGGATGCGAACGGCAACGTCACCACGGGCGCCGTCGCCATGGATGCCGACGACATAGAGTTGGCGCGGGTGGGCCCGCTGCCGCCGTCGCTTTCTGTCGACACTTCAACTGGCGCAAGCGGCTTTGCGCAAGGGGCTGTCAAGTACGCCATGTTCAACGGCTCGGGCTTCCTGACCCTGATCGGCGGCAATTTCCCCACAGGAGGCGCAGACTCGATTGATTTCAAGAACACTGCCGACACCGACAGCACGCGCCGTGTGATTGCCAGCGTGGCGGGTCGCATGCGCGTATGCAAACCCGCTGTCGATCCGGGTTGCAGCGTTGGCGCTGGCTTCTGAGCTGACGCCAAGGTCTCACCCCACGTGGCTCGCCTGCCCCGATCCGTGGCCGCGGGTCTGCCGCACTTCGTCATCCACCGAGGCCTGAACGGGCAAGTTGTCTTCCACGACGACGTTGATCGGCGAAGCTACGCTGCGGCCCTGTCGCAGGCCTCGCGCGAAGCCGGTGTCGCCGTCCACGGGTACGGTTTGTGCGCTAACGAAGTTCGCCTGCTGCTCACTCCGCCGTCCGCACGTTCGTTGACCGTGATGATGCAAGGCATCGGTCGACGCTATGTGCCGGCCCACAACGCGCGACATGGTCGCAGCGGCACCCTCTGGGACGGTCGCTTTCGCTCGACGGTCATCGACGCCCCGCAATGGTTCATGCGCTGCCTGCACTATGCCGAGGGTTGTGGTGGAGCGTCGTTCACGGTCGACGGCCCCAACGGCGTCGAGCCGCTGTTGACAGCCGATCAGCACAGCTCCAGCGCCGAGCACCACCTCGGGCTGCGCATCGACGACTTGATCGCCGAGCACGACCTGTTCTGGGCGATCGGCAACACACCCTTTGACCGTGAAGTCGCTTACCGGCGCGTGCTGGCTCAGCCCTTGCCATCGGCCACCATCGAAAGCATCCGCAGCGCCGCCCTGAAGGGTTGGGCGCTGGGCGACTCTGCGTTTGCGCTGTCCATCGCCGCGCTCACCGGCCGTCGCATGGAGCCGTCGTCTCGCGGTCGCCCCGCCTTGAGCAACAAGACGAGGTCACACGACCTTTGATCTGTCCCTATTTATAAAGTAGAGGTCGACTGGCTTTGTAAAAATAGGGTCAGACCCCATTTTAAGTTCTTGGCATGCTTACTGCAAATCGCTAGGATTAACCCTCCCCATGCACCTTCGGAGTCCGCGATGCACCAGCCCACGCCAGGTTGCACCCTGCAAGACGAACGCACGCTGGCCAGCGAGCACGGGCTGTATCAACCCAGTCAGGAGCACGACGCCTGTGGCGTTGGCTTCGTCGCCCACATCAAGGGCAGCAAGGCGCACTCGATCGTCGAGCAGGGCCTGAAAATCCTCGAAAACCTCGACCACCGCGGTGCGGTGGGTGCCGACAAGCTGATGGGCGACGGCGCGGGCATCCTGATCCAGATCCCCGATGAGCTGTACCGCGCCGAGATGGCGGCGCAAGGGGTCGAGTTGTCAGCGCCCGGCGAATACGGCGTCGGCATGATCTTCCTGCCGAAGGAGCACGCGTCGCGCCTGGCCTGCGAGCAGGAATTGGTGCGAGCGGTGCGGGCCGAAGGCCAGGTGGTGTTGGGCTGGCGCGATGTCGCTGTCGATGTCGACATGCCCATGTCGCCGACCGTGCGCGAGAAGGAGCCGGTGATCCGGCAGATCTTCATCGGCCGTGGCCCTGATGTGATCGTGCCGGACGCGCTGGAGCGCAAGCTGTACGTGATCCGCAAGACCGCGTCGAGCGCCATCCAGCGGCTGAAGCTGACGCACAGCCATGAGTACTACGTGCCCAGCATGAGCTGCCGCACCATCATCTACAAAGGCCTGCTGCTGGCCAATCAGGTTGGTGTGTACTTCAAGGATCTGGCCGATCCGCGCACCACCTCCGCACTCGCGCTGGTGCATCAGCGCTTCAGCACCAACACCTTCCCCGAATGGCCGCTGGCGCACCCGTACCGCATGGTGGCGCACAACGGCGAGATCAACACCGTCAAGGGCAACTTCAACTGGATGCGCGCCCGCGAAGGCGTGATGAAGTCGCCGGTGCTGGGCGACGACCTGCAGAAACTCTACCCGATCAGCTTCGAAGGCCAGAGCGACACCGCCACCTTCGACAACGCGCTCGAACTGCTGACGATGAGCGGGTACTCACTTGCGCACGCCGCGATGATGATGATCCCTGAGGCCTGGGAGCAGCACACGACGATGGACGAGCGGCGTCGCGCGTTCTACGAGTACCACGCCGCAATGCTGGAGCCGTGGGATGGCCCCGCCGCGATGGTGTTCACCGACGGCCGCCAGATCGGCGCCACGTTGGACCGTAACGGCCTGCGCCCGGCGCGCTATGTGGTGACCGACGACGACCTGGTGGTGATGGCGTCGGAGTCCGGCGTGCTGCCGTTCCCCGAAGACAAGATCATCAAGAAGTGGCGCCTGCAGCCGGGCAAGATGTTCCTGATCGACTTCGAGCAGGGCCGCATTGTCGACGACGAGGAACTGAAGAACCAGTTCGCCTCGGCCAAGCCTTACCGCCAGTGGATCGAGAGCGTGCGCATCAAGCTCGAAGACGTGCCGGTTGAAGGTGTAGCCACCACCTTCACCGAGACGCTGCTCGATCGCCAGCAGGCGTTCGGCTACACCCAGGAAGACATCAAGTTCCTGATGAGCCCGATGGCGCAGGCCGGTGAGGAAGCCACCGGTTCGATGGGCAACGACTCGCCGCTGGCGGTGCTGTCGGACAAGAACAAGCCGCTGTACAACTACTTCAAGCAGCTGTTCGCGCAGGTCACCAACCCGCCGATCGACCCGATCCGCGAGAACATCGTGATGTCGCTGGTCAGCTTCATCGGGCCGAAGCCGAACCTGCTCGACATCAATGCGGTCAACCCGCCGATGCGGCTCGAAGTGCCGCAGCCCATCCTCGACTTCGACGACATGGCACGGCTGCGCAGCATCGAAAAGCACACCGCTGCCAAGTTCAAGAGCCACGAACTCGACATCACCTACCCGGTGGAATGGGGCGGCGAGGGCGTCGAAGCCAAGCTGGCGTCGTTGTGCGCGGAGTCGGTCGACGCGATCCGTGGCGGCCACAACATCCTGATCATCAGCGACCGCCATGCCGATCGCGGCCATGTCGCGATTCCAGCAGCGCTGGCCCTGTCGGCCGTGCACCAGCACCTGGTGTGCGAAGGGCTGCGCACGACGGCGGGGCTGGTGGTCGAGACCGGCTCGGCGCGCGAGGTGCATCACTTCGCCGTGCTGGCGGGCTATGGCGCGGAGGCGGTGCATCCGTACCTGGCCATGGAAACGCTGGCCCATCTGCACCGCGATCTGCCGGCCGACCTATCGACCGAGAAGGCGATCTACAACTACGTCAAGGCGATCGGCAAAGGCCTGTCGAAGATCATGTCCAAAATGGGCGTGAGCACCTACATGAGCTACTGCGGTGCGCAGTTGTTCGAAGCCATCGGCTTGGAAAAGGCCATGGTCGACAAGTACTTCCGTGGCACGGCCTCGCAGGTCGGCGGCATCGGTGTGTTCAAGGTGGCGGAAGAAGCGCTGCGCATGCACCACGCCGCCTTCGGCGACGACCCGGTGCTGGCCGGCATGCTCGACGCCGGTGGTGAATACGCCTGGCGCGTGCGCGGCGAAGAGCACATGTGGACGCCGGATGCGATCGCCAAGCTGCAGCACAGCACGCGCGCCAACAAGTTCGACACCTACAAGGAATACGCGCAGCTGATCAACGACCAGTCGCGCCGCCACCTGACGCTGCGCGGCCTGTTCGAGTTCAAGCTCGACCCGAGCAAGGCTTGTCCCGTCGACGAAGTGGAACCGGCCGCCGAGATCGTCAAGCGTTTCGCCACCGGCGCGATGTCGCTGGGCTCGATTTCGACCGAGGCGCACAGCACCTTGGCCATTGCGATGAACCGCATCGGCGGCAAGAGCAACACCGGCGAAGGTGGTGAAGACCCGGCGCGGTATCGCAATGAACTCAAGGGCATCCCGATCGCCGAGGGCACCAAGATCAGCGACGTGCTCGGTGAGAAGGTCATCGTGGCCGACTTCCCGTTGAAGGCGGGTGATTCGCTGCGCAGCAAGATCAAGCAGGTCGCGTCGGGCCGCTTCGGTGTCACCACCGAATACCTCTCGAGCGCCGACCAGATCCAGATCAAGATGGCGCAAGGCGCGAAGCCGGGCGAGGGCGGTCAGCTGCCCGGTGGCAAAGTCAGTGACTACATCGGCTTTCTGCGCTATTCGGTGCCGGGCGTCGGTTTGATCTCGCCGCCGCCGCACCACGACATCTATTCGATCGAGGACCTGGCGCAGCTGATCCACGACCTGAAGAATGCCAACCAGCGCGCCGACATCAGCGTGAAGCTGGTCAGTGAAGTCGGGGTCGGCACGATCGCGGCTGGCGTGGCCAAGGCGAAGGCCGACCATGTGGTGATCGCCGGTCACGACGGCGGCACCGGGGCGTCGCCCTGGAGTTCGATCAAGCATGCCGGCACGCCGTGGGAGCTGGGCCTCGCCGAAACGCAGCAGACGCTGGTGCTCAACCGTTTGCGCTCACGCATCCGCGTGCAGGCCGACGGCCAGATGAAGACCGGTCGCGACGTGGTCATCGGTGCGCTGCTGGGTGCTGATGAGTTCGGCTTCGCGACCGCGCCGCTGGTGGTCGAGGGCTGCATCATGATGCGCAAGTGCCACCTGAACACCTGCCCGGTCGGCGTCGCGACGCAAGACCCGGTGCTGCGTGCCAAGTTCCAGGGCAAGCCCGAGCATGTGGTGAACTTCTTCTTCTTCGTGGCCGAAGAAGCGCGGCAGATCATGGCGCAGCTGGGCATCAAGAAGTTCGACGACCTGATCGGTCGCGCCGACCTGCTGGACACCAAGAAGGGCATCGCCCACTGGAAGGCCAAGGGCCTCGACTTCTCGCGCATCTTCCACCTGCCAGCAGCACCCGCCGACGTGCCGCGCCGTCAGGTCGAAACGCAGGACCATGGTCTGGCCCGTGCCCTCGACGTGACGCTGATCGAGAAGTGCAAGTCGGCTTTCGAGCGCGGCGAGAAGGTGCAGTTCATGCAGGCGGTGCGCAACGTCAACCGCACCGTGGGCGCGATGCTGTCGGGCGAACTGGTGCGCTTGCATCCCGAAGGCCTGCCGGATCAGAGCATCTTCATCCAAATGGAAGGCACCGGCGGACAGAGTTTCGGTGCGTTCCTCGCGAAGGGCATCACCTTCTATTTGATCGGCGACGCCAACGATTACACCGGCAAGGGCATGAGCGGCGGGCGCATCGCGATCCGCCCGAGCATCGAGTTCCGGGGTGATGCATTGAAGAACATCATCGTCGGCAACACCGTGCTGTACGGCGCCACCAGCGGCGAGGCGTTCTTCCGCGGCGTGGCCGGCGAGCGTTTCGCCGTGCGGCTGTCAGGCGCCACAGCGGTGGTCGAAGGCACCGGCGATCACGGCTGCGAATACATGACCGGCGGCACCGTGGTCGTACTCGGTGAAACCGGACGCAATTTCGCAGCCGGCATGAGTGGTGGCGTGGCTTATGTTTACGACGCTGACGGCCACTTTGCCTCGCGCTGCAACACCTCGATGGTCAACCTCGAGCGTGTACTGCCGCCAGCCGTGCAGGCGGCGAACACCGACCGCGCGATGTGGCACAAGGGCAAGGACGGCACAGCAGAGACCGATGACGCGATCCTGAAGAAGCTGATCGAAGACCACCACAAGTGGACCGGCTCGCTGCAGGCCCGCCACCTGCTGGATCAGTGGGAACTGTCGCGCGCGAAAT
>JAKFUQ010000268.1 GCA_021732645.1 Rhizobacter sp.
ACACCGCCGGCCCTCACCCCCGCCCCTTCCGAGGCGGCACGGGCGTCAGTAAAATGGGGGACACGCGCGTCGGGTTGCTCTGCCCGCCTCTTGCGTCACCCACGGCCTCGCCCATCACGTCCGCCTCGATCTGGTCGGGCGCCCACAGCCCGCTGAGCTGCAGCTTGTCGGCGATGGGCTTCAGGGTTTCGAAGCGCAGGCCCAGGCGCAATGATTCCAGTGCCAGCACATGCTCCGGCGCCACGTTGCCGAGGCCGACATTGATGCCGAAGCGCTCGATCAGCGCCGTCTGCTGGTGCTTTTGCGGCGCTTCCCAGATCAGCCGATCGATCTTGTTGCCGAGGATGCGCGCGAAGGTTTCCAGCGCCTCGGCATCGAGTGCGCCTTGCTCGTTGTAGACACCGACGCCGATGCCCGATTCACGTCCCTCGACGATGACCCAGTGCGCGCCGCATTCCATGTCGCGCAGGGCCTGTTCGGCGAGTTGCACGATCGGCGGCTGCGCGTTCGGATCCTTCTTGCCGACTTCGGTGATGACCACCAGCCCGGCGTTGCGCGCGCAGTCGATGACGCGCTCGCGGCGGAAGGCCGGCAGTTCGATCGTGCCGTCGGAGATCTCCACCGCGGTGAAGCCAACTTCGACCGCGCGGGTCGTGTAGACCCGGCAGTGGTGCTGCAGGATCGCCGCCTCGAACAAGGTGCCGCCGGGGCAGGTGAGGATCTTGCGCGCGTTGATGAGTTCGAGCTTGCGTTCCAGCACCGCCGGGCGCACGAACACCGAGGTGCCGAAGCTGAGCTTCCACAGGTCGATGTAGTCGCCCGCGACTTCCAGGATGTCGGCCGTGGCGGCAACGCCCAAGCCCGTGTCGATGACCATCGTCATGCCGGCCAAGCGCGGCTGCGCGGTGCGCTGGGCATGCATCTCGGCGATCACCGCGACATCGCGCCAGTGGCTGTCAAGCATGGGGGCCCTCGTCGACCAGTTGGTGCAGGGCGCGCTCGACCATCGCCAGGTCGGTGCCCCAGGGCACGGTCATGACCTGACCTTCTCGCTCGATGTCGAATTCGAGCAGGCAGCACTTGAGCATCGTCGGCTCGCTGCGCGCACCGGCGATGCGGCGCGGGCACATCTCCACCCGCGGCGGCTCGTCGCCGTAGTAGTGGCGATGGAACTGCAGGCTGCGCTCGCAGCCCACCAGCACCCAGTCGCGCCGCTCGGCAGGCCGCTCGTCGAGAAAGCTGACGTGGCCGCCGAGTTGGTCCAGCCCCCCCGAACGGCAAGGCACCAGGTACTCGGGCGACGGGTGCTGGCGCGCGAGATCGGCGATCTCGATGCGCTCCAGCTCCACCCGGATCGCCGGCAGATCGGCATAGCGCAGCACTTGCCGCACCAGGTCGAAGAGCTTCGGCGGCTCGGGCGGGGCGACTTCGACGATGCGCAGCACGAGCGGGTCGGGGTGGTGGATGAAATTCACATGGTCGTAGAGGCCCCCGACGACCAGGGTGCGATCGACGCCCACGCCTTTGGCGTGCGCCAGCGCCGCCAGCGCCGAGCGATTCGCGCAGTCGGTCTCGGCATCGTGGGCATACACACAGGTGTCGGGCAGCGCCAGCACCTCGACCGCGGTGATCGGCGAAAAAAGCGGCTCTTCGGCGGCACGCTGAATGGCGACCACGGCGAGCTCGCTCGCCTCGACCTGGCCCCGGTGCAGGACGATGAAATTGGTGCGCCGGTAGGCTTCGCGGCCCATCAGGTGCGCCACGATCGCCGCATCGGTCATCGCCCCTGCATAGGGCTGGACGCTGACCTGGCGGTAGGGCAGCGGCACCAGGTTGCGCTGGTCACGAAAGGCGAGAGGGGCGGGGGCGGTCATCCTGGCTTTCGTGGTCAAGGGCAACGACGGGGGTAAGTGGCCGGGGTCACTGACCGGCGAGGGCAAAGCGACGTTCGTGGTCGGCCGGGCGCAACTCCTTGCGGTGGATGCCGAGCGGGTCGAGCCGACGGATCAAGGCAACCGCCTCGGCATCGGGAAGCGCCGCGACCTGCAGGTCATCAGCGACGCGCAGCGCAAAGCCGGTGTTGTCTGCGATCTCGGCAACATCGACATCGGGGTAAACGGCCCGCAAACGCAGGTGGCCTTCACCATCGAAGTCGAACACGCCGAGCTCGGTGACCAGCCAGTCCGGCCCGCCACCGCGGTGGCCCAGCGTGCGCCGGCTGCGGCCATCGGGCGCGCGGTGGCCGAGGCTGGTGACGAAATCGCACGCCTCGACCAGCCGCAACAGGCGTTTGCCGTTCTTGCCCGGCGGGCTGCGGTGCGCCGCGGTCCACAGCGTGAAGTGACCGACATCGCACGACAGGTTGCAGCCGCCGCCACCGCCCGGGAGCTTCACCGAGGGGCGCTCGCCGCTGCCGAGGCGGGTGACGTTGGCATTGCCGTAGCGGTCGATCTGCAGACCGGAGAGAAACATCCGATCCATGCGGCCCGAGGCGGCAAGGTCGAACAGCGCTTCGATGTCGAGCGAGCATTCGGCGCCGCGGTCGAGCACCCAATCGTTGGAGGTCGGCGTGAGGAAGGGCGGACTGGGGTTGACGCCGTAGGTGGCACCGGCGACCAGCACCAGGTCGGGCGCGTGCGTGCGCTTGGCCAGGTGCAAGGCAAGTTGCACCAGCGGTGAGCCGAAGCCGTGAAAAGCGAGATCGCCGTTTTTGACGGTGCGCGCGAGGTGGTAGACCATCGCCTCGCCCAGGCTGCAGGTGGCGGCGGTCACGATGCGGCTCCGTCGTAGAGCTTCATCCAGGCGGCGTCGCCGTCCTGCCACGTGGCGAGGTGCGCGCGCTTGGCGTCGCCGCCGATGCGCGCGAGGTACTCGGCGTGGTCGGGGCAGCCGAAGACGTAGCGGTCGAGGTAGTCGGTGCGGAACGCCTGTGCACTGGCGCTGGCCGCGGCGTAGTAGGACGCGGTGTGATCGCGGTC
Organism: Rhizobacter sp.; assembly: GCA_021732645.1. Classification (GTDB taxonomy): domain Bacteria; phylum Pseudomonadota; class Gammaproteobacteria; order Burkholderiales; family Burkholderiaceae_C; genus PBB1. The sequence continues at coordinate 2,979 of JAKFUQ010000268.1, forward strand.
GTAGGCATACATCGGGTAGCACGCGGTGGGGTGCGCACCCAGCGGCACTTCGGCGATCGCTGCGACATGAAAGTAAGGGACATTGACGCCGCCGAGCGACTGCAGCTCATCGTTCGAGACGATGCGCTCGACGCTGGCAATGACCTTCTTCGATGCGCGCGCGAAGAGGATGTCGGCCACCGGCGGCCCGACGATGCGCAGGTTGCCGTGGGCGTCGCCGTATTGCGCGTGGATGATCGCGACATCGGGTTGCAAGGCGGGAACGAGCAGCAGTTCGTCGCCGGTGAACGGGCAGGTCATGGGCAGATATTCAGGGTGCAGCGACTCGAACCCGGTGCCACGCACCGATCGCACCGGCAGGAACGGCACGCCGTAGGCGGCCGCGCGCAACTGCTGCACCACCGTGTAGCAGCAGCTGTCGGCCACCTCGGCCGCACCGGACTCGCAGGCGCGGCGGTAGTTCGGTGCCATGCCGAAATCCTGCTCGAAGCCGACATAGCTTTCCAGCGACTTCGCGACCACGCCGGCACCGCAGAGCAGGTCGATGTCGATGCCATGGGCCGAGCCGACCACCTGCAGACGGCTGCGTCCGGCGCGGATCAACGCGCGCAGCACCGCCATCGGCTCGCGCGACGAGAGGCCGCCGCCCACCGCGACCAAATCGCCGTCGCGCACATGCGCGGCGAGCTCATCGAGTGCGACGCGCTTGTCGCTGGCAGAGTAGGTCGCGCTCATACCGCCCGCGTCGGTCAGCTGCTGATCACCGCCACCACCGTACCGACCGGGATGGTCTGGCCGGCGGGGCAGCAAATCTCCTGCAATTGCCCGGCCCAGACCGACTCGATGTCCATCGATGTCTTGTCGGTTTCGACGCAATACAGCAGATCGCCCTTGGCGACAGCGTCACCCACCTGCTTGTGCCATGTCGTGAGGGTGCCCTCTTCCATGGTTTCGCCCAGGCGTGGCAGTTTGATGCGATAGATCATGTCTCGGTGTCTCCGTCACAGCGACGCGCGCACCCGCCGCGTGGCCTCGCCCATGGCCCGCAACTTCCCGTAAGCAACGCTGCGGCTGAAGTAGCCCAGGCCGCAGTCGGGCGACACCAGCAGGCGATCGGGGGGCACCACCTGCAGCCCCTTGCGGATGCGGTCGGCAATGACTTCAGGGGACTCGACCATCGTGTTCTTGGCATCGACAACACCGATGCCGAGCACCTTGTTCTTCGGGAATGCGCGCAGGGCGTCGAGTTCGACGAAGCCCATGTTCGCGGTCTCGACATGGATCACATCGGCCCTGGAGCGGTGGAACAGCGGCATCATCTCCTTGACCTTGCCCTCGAACACGTCGCGCTGGCCATCGACGCTGCCGTAGCAGACATGCCAGAACTTGATCGCGTTGACGCCGTCGAACAGGATGTCTTGCGCTTCCATCTGCCAATCGTCTTGCGTGTAGGGCGCGAGCACGTCGATCATTTGAACCGACTCCAGACCCATAGCGACAAGGTACTTCAGCTCCTGATTCAGCGCTACCGCCAGCGCAAACGCCAGCTTCTGCGGCGAGCCGTAGTACTGGTCATCGCAGATGATGGCCTGCTGCGCCGGGCCGAGGAAGGCCACCTTGAACGGCTTCTGGGTCGCGTTCTGCATCGCATAGACGACCGGCTCGAAGATCGGCCGCTTCCAGGTCACCGGACCAGTGACCGACGCCTTGTAGAAGGGCTTGTACTTGGCCCCGTCACCGGGCGGGCCGTAGGGCACGAAGCCGCCCAGGTTCTCCGGAATGAAGTGGAAGATCGGTTCGAGCTGAAACCCCGGCGCTTCCCATTCGTAGTACTGGGCGCCGTCGGTCAGGATGTCGAGGCCTGCGGCCTCCTGCTCGTGGGCGCAGAGCTTGCAGGCATCTTCGTAAGTGACACGCAGGTTGTGGCTGCGGTAGACCGGCTCGTGCAGCGAGCCGAGGATGCGTCCTTGCAGCCAGTGCGGCCGCGGAAACGCCGACACCGCGGACAACGGAAGCAACACCTCTTGGCCTCGAATCTCCATGACGCTCACCCTCTCCGTTGATAGATTTAAGACTTGTTGCCCTTGCACAGCGCGGTCACCGCTGCGACGACACGCGCCGGTGACACGAGAACTTCCGCTTCGAGTTCCGACGCGACCGGCAGCGGCACGTTGCCAGCGCTGACGCGGATGACCGGTGCGGTCAGATGTCCCCAAGCTTCCTCGGCCAGGATGGCAGCGATCGCTGCGCCCCAGCCCAGTTGTCCCGGGTTCTCTTCGACGATGACCACGCGCCCGGTTTTCCTCACCGAGCGCAGCACGCTGGCGGCATCGAGCGGCACCAGGCAGCGCAGGTCCAGGATTTCGGCGTCGATCCCCGCAGCGGCCAGCTGGGCTGCCGCCTTGATGCAGATGCCCACCGTGATCGACAGCGCCACCAAGGTCACGTCGCGGCCTTCGCGCACGGTGCGGGCCTGGCCGAGCGGAATCAGCTGCTCGCCGGGCGGGCACTCTTCCTTGCTCGCATACAAGGCCTTGTGTTCGAACACCATCACCGGGTCGTTGTCGCGGATCGCTGCGGCCAGCAGTCCGAACATCTCGACTGGCGAGGCTGGCGAGACGATCTTCAGACCCGGCACGCACATGGCCCAGTTCTCCAGCGACTGGCCGTGCTGCGCGCCAAAGCCCATGCCGCCAGCGCCGTTCGCGCTGCGCAGCACCAGCGGCATCGTCACCTGGCCACCGGTCATGTAGCGGGTCTTGGCCACCTCGTTGGCCACATGGTCCCAGCAGGTGGCATAGAAATCAGAGAACATGATTTCGGCGACCGGCCGCAGCCCCGCCATCGCCGCGCCCATCGCCGCGCCGACGATCGCCTGCTCGGAGATCGGGGTGTCCCAGACCCGCTCGGCGCCAAACCGCTCGCGCAGGCCCAGCGTGGTCTTGAAGACGCCACCACAGGCCACGTCCTCACCGAGCAGCACCACGCGGTCGTCGCGTGCCATCTCTTGCGCCAGCGCCGCAGCCACGGCGTTGCGATAAGTCAGTTCCGCCACTGCCAGCCTCCATCGCTCCATACGTCGCGCCAGGCGTCGCCAGGGTCGGGCGGCTCGGCGGCGAACGCACTGTCGGCCATGAGCTCGATGCGGGCCAACGCGTCGGTGTCGAAGGCGGTCAGATCGGCTTCCGAGACACCCGCCTCGCGCAGCAAGCCATGCTGGCGCAGCAGGGGGTCTTTGGCCTTCCAGCTCGCCACTTCGTCGGCTGGGCGGTAGGCGGCCGGGTCGAGCGCGGAGTGGCCCTTGAGGCGGTAGGTATCGGCTTCGATCAGGCTCGGGCCGTCGCCCTTGCGCGCGCGATCGACCGCCTCTGCGATGCAGGAGCGCACCGCGGCCACATCGTTGCCGTCGATCAGAATTCGGCGCAGCCCATAAGCGGACGCGCGGTCTGCGGCCGGGCGGGCGACGGGAATCATGGTCGAGATCGGTGTGTACTCCATGTACTGGTTGTTCTCGCAGATGAAGATGACGGGCAGCCGCCAGACCGCTGCCAGATTGACCGCTTCGTGGAACGCGCCGATGTTGACCGTGCCATCGCCGAAGAAGCACAGCGTGACTTGCTCGGTGCGCTTGATCCGGCTGGCCCAGGCGAGGCCGCAAGCCACTGGCAGATGGGCGCCGACGATCGCGTAGGAGCCGTAGTAGCCGTCCTTGACGCTGGTGATGTGCATCGAGCCGCCCTTGCCGCCGCAGATGCCGCCCTGGCGTCCCAGCAACTCACGCAGCACCGCCTCAGGCGACGTGCCTCGCGCCAGCGCATGGGCATGGCCGCGATAGGTGCCAATGGAATAGTCGTCCTGGCGCAGCGCCGACGCAGCACCGACAGCAATGGCCTCCTGCCCCAACCCTAGGTGCACGGGCCCGTGGATCTGACCCTGGCGATACAGCCCGTCTACCTTCTCCAGGAATCGACGGATGAAGACCATGTCTTTGTAAAGCGCGAGGGACGACTCTGTGGTGGGGTGAGGTGTAGGCATCGCGTCAAGCAATCAAAAACAACACAGGCAGCCATAGACGTGCTGCGGTTTCGAGGGGGTTCCATCCCAGGGGTGAGGAAGGACGGGCGCGTCGGCCAAGCGTTCGGCATTGGCACCGCCGCACGATGCGCAGGCCCAGCGCTTCGGCAGATCGGTACCAATCAGCACGAAGCTGCGGAACTCGTGTCCGCAGTCGTTACAACACAAACCATAAACAGGCATCAACGGATCAGATCGAAGCAAGAGCTGGCAACACCGGGGAAAGCGACAGGGCCATTTGACATCGTTTCTCGTACATTGAATGTGCTACATCGACTCAAACGGCAGCGATATTCGCAGCAGTTTGAGGTGGTCATCACTATGGTTTGCCCGCACCACCGCACCCTCTCGGGCCTGCGAGGCGCAAATGACAAAAAAGCGACCGGAGACACACGATGAAGATCGGCAACCAGGACATCCTGATCCCCACCAGCATGGTGGGCAATTATCCGAACCCGCGCTGGTGGGATGCGACATTCGCCAGGGGCTTCACGGGCGACCAGCAGCCACCCGATTCGATGTCGCAGGAGGCGCTCGAAGATGCGATGGCCGCGATGGTTGCGGATCAGGAGGCCGCTGGCCTGGACATCATTTCCGATGGCCGACTTCAGGGCGACAACTACGCCGACCAGGCCCTGTACTACTACCTGAAGCGGCTGGGCTACGACATGCAAGGCGGGCACCTCGGCTTTGCGATCTACAGCCGCTTGCACAGCGCCACCTTGGCTCAGCCGGTGAAGCGGCATGGCGCGATGATGGTGCAGCAGGCCAAAGCGCTGCGCCGTGCCACCAAGAAGCCGATCAAGGTGCAGTACACCGGGGTGCAGGCGCTCGCGCAGAGCACCAACGACCTGTACTACAAATCGAGCCACGAACGCGCCATGGCGTTGGCCGCCGCCATCAACGAGGATCTGTTGGAGGTCGAGGCCGTCGGCGCGGACTTCATTCAGCTCGACGAGTTCACCTGGCCCTACTTCTTCGAAGACTACGCGATCGAGGCCTTCAACCGGTGCGTCGAAGGCATCCACAAGGCGAAGATCATCGTCCATGTGTGCTGGGGCAACTGGGGCGGCACACCGGCCTACTTGCCCGATGAGGCGAGCAAAGCGGGTGATGTCATCGACGTGACCAAGCGCAAGGGCGCCTATCCGGCCGCGACATCAACGGTCATCCCCAAGGCCTACGAGACCAAGATCAGCGTGCTCAATCTCGAGAGTTGCGGCCGCCGGTCGGACGATCTGTCCGGGCTCGAAGTGATCAAGAAATACCCGCTGCCGGCGAATGTCGATTTCTGGGCTGGTGTGATCGACGTGAAGAGCACGATCACCGAGACGGCGGAAGAGGTCGCGGCTCGCATCCGCAATCTGCTCGAGTACGTGCCAGCCGAGCGCCTGGGCGTGACCACCGACTGCGGGCTCACCATGCTGCAGCGGTACATCACCAAGGGCAAGCTGCACGCGCTGGTGGCGGGCACGCAATTGGTTCGCAACGAGATCGAGGCCGCCCGCAAAAAATAGCGCAGCCCATCCGGGGCGGCGCTCGCGTCCCGGCGCGTTGCAGCCCCGGTGACCCCCAGGAGGGTTCGTCATGCCGGTTCTATGGCTCGAGTGCCCGGACTGCCAACACCAGTACCGCAGTCTGGTGTTAGCCGGCACCCGGTCGCCGCAGGTCTGGGTGTGCTCGAAGTGCGGCAGCGAAGCCGTCGCACCCAAGGTCGGCTCCTGCCCGATCGAGCACCCCTGGGAGAGCAACAATCCGTACCAAAGTGCATGCCCTTGCTGCGGAGTCTGACCGCGTCAACGCTCGAAGAGCGTCACTCGCCCGGGCGGGTCGGGTTCCACAGAATCACCCGTGAATCGCGCTCGTAGGCCTTGCCATCGGGAAAGCTGACGAGCTCGAATTGCATCCCCCACGGGCTGCGGAAGTAGACCCACCGCTGACCGGCACTGGCACCGCGAGCGACGGTGGGCTCGCCCATGATCTCGACGCCCTGCTCCCGCAAGTAGCGCAGTGCGGCGTCGAAATCATCCACGTAGAAGGCGATGTGGTGCCCGCCGATGTCGCTGTTGCGCGGCTGAGGCGCAGCGCCATCCGCGGGCTCGTACTGGAACACCTCGAAATTGGTTCCGAACGCACAGCGGTAGAACCGCAATTCGCGGATGACGGTGCGAGGATGCACTCCGAGGTGAGTCGACATCCAGTCGTCGTCTCGTTCGAATGGGCCCTGCGCGTAGACGCGTTCGCAGCCGATCACGTTCACGAAAAAGTGCTCGGCCTGATCGATGTCAGGCACGGTGAAGCCGATGTGCTCGGCGCCGCGCAGCCCCGGAATTCCTGACGCCATCGTCTTTCTCCGGCCGGTTCACGTATCCACGGCGGAGGCGCGCAGGCGCCGCTCGAACTCATCCAGGATGATGGCCGTCGCGATGGTGCCGATGCGCGTGCAGCCCACGTCGATCACCCCCAGGGCAGCATCCAGTGTGCGCACACCCGCTGCGGCCTTCACCTGCACCCGCGGCCCCACCGACGCCCGCATCAGCTGCATGTCCTCGATGGTGTAGCCGCTGGGGGCAAAACCGCTGGAGCTCTTGACGAAGTCCGCGCCTGCCTCTTCGACCAGTTGGCAGGCCAGCACTTTTTGTTCGGTGTTCAAGTAGGCGATTTCGATGATCACCTTGACCAGCGCCCTGCCCCTGGCGGCATCGACCACGGCCTGGATCTCGCGCCGCACATAGTCGCTCTGGCCCGAGCGCAGCTTGCCGACGTTGATCACCATGTCCAGCTCGGTCGCCCCATTTTCCACGGCGTCGTGTGCCTCGTACGCCTTGGCAGCCGTGGTGTTCACGCCGTGTGGAAAGCCCACGGTGGTGCCCACCGCGATGCCTGTGCCACGCAACAGGGCCACGGCCAGGGGCAACTCGCACGCTTTGATCGCCACGCTGGCCACGTTGTAGCGTCGCGCCAGTTCCAGTTGAGCGACGACATCGGCTTCCGTGAGATCGGGGTTCAGGACGGAGTGATCAATGGTCTTCGCCAGTTGGGCGTAAGTGATGGTGTGGCGATCCAGGACGGGAATCATCGGGTGCTCCTTCAGGCAATGGCGTCAGTGTTGCTGGCGCCGGGCAAATTCGTCCAGGATACGAAAAAGCCACGCCACAAAGATCAACGGCCTAGGCAGATCGCCTAAGCCGTTGAATTGACTGGTGGGCCCTGAGTGACTCGAACACTCGACCTACGGATTAAGAGTCCGCTGCTCTACCAACTGAGCTAAGAGCCCGAAGCTTGACGCTTTCGGATGAAAACGATGGTACCGATGGTGGGTTGTGCGGGACTCGAACCCACGACCTACGGATTAAAAGTCCGCTGCTCTACCAACTGAGCTAACAACCCCCGAGCAGCCCACGATTGTAGCCCGACTTGCGACCTGGTTGGCGTCGCGCGCGGGCACACTGGCCGTGCTCAGCGGCCGAGCCACGCCCGCAACGCCTCGCTGGCGGCGACCATGCCGAAAGTCGCGGTGACGGTCACGCTCGATCCGTAGCCATGGCAGTTCAGGTTGCCTTCGGTATCGCCATCCTGCGCTGGCTGACGAACCGCTTCGCGGGAATAGACGCAGGGGATGCCGATCGGCCCATGACGCGCGGCCCCATGGTGCTGACGCAGGCGCTGACGCAGCGCAGCCAGCAGCGGGTCGTGGGTGGCATCGGCCAGATCGCTGACCTCCACCGCTTGCGGGCGTTGCCTGCCTCCGGCGGCACCGACGCTGACGAAGGCCGTACCACTGCTGATCGCCCAGGCGGCAAGTACGGCTTTGGCGCGCACCTGGTCACAGGCGTCGATCAAGGCATCGACAGGATGGGCGATCAGTGTCGGCCAGTTGTCAGCGTCGACGAATTCCTCGACCGGTCGCAGCACGCAGCCGGGATGGATGTCGGCCAATCGTTCGCACAGCGCCAGCGCCTTGGACTGGCCGACCGTGCCACCCAGCGCCTGCACCTGCCGATTGATATTCCCTTCCGACACGTGGTCGAGGTCGATCAGCGTCAGCTCGGCCACGCCGCAGCGCGCCAGGGCTTCGGCGGCCCAGGAGCCCACACCACCCAGCCCGACCACCGCGATGCGGGCTGAGCGCATGCGTTCGTAGGCCGCATCGCCATGCAAGCGCCGCAGCCCGCCGAAGCGGCGTTCGAGATCGGCCACCGACGTGTCGTCGACGGCCTGTGGTGCGTTCACTTCAGTGCGGCGAGACGTGCCTTGCCCGCTTGCGCTGCCTCGGAGTCCGGGTAGGTCTTGAACAGCTCATCGAGCGTCTTGCGCGCCGACTTCACCTCCTTCAGCTCGAACTGGCAGTTCGCAATGGCCAGCAGCGCCTCGGGCGCACGCAGGTCGCCCGGGTAGCTGGTGGCAAAACTGCGGAACGACGAAATGGCCTCGGCATGGCTGCCGTTGCCGTACTGCGCATTGCCCAGCCAGAACAGCACCGACTGGCCGTAGCCGCTGCTCGGGTAGCGGCTGCGGAACACCGCCAGCGAGGTGGCAGCGGCGGCGAAATCGCCACTGCGCACCTGCGCCATGGCGGCCTCGTACTGGCGGATTTCCTCGGCGTCGGCCATGAACTCGCGGCCATCGACCGAGGCCCTTTGTGGCTCGATGCGGGCGAGGCGCTCGTCATAGCCCTGCTTCAGGTCCTTCACCTGGACCTGCATCAGGCTGACATCGCGCGCCATCTGCTCGACCTGGCCGCGCAGGCTGGCGTTCTCGGTGCGCATCAGGTCGAGCTGCCGACTCAGGTCGGCCAGGCTGGCGCGCAGCAGGCCGATCTGCTCGGCCTGGGCGGCGCGAGCCTGTTCATTGCTCTGTTCGAGCTTCTGGCGCAGATCGAGGATGGCGCGGCGCGCCTCATCGTCATCGAACAGCCCGGCCTGCGCGGGGGGCGCAGCGAGCGACAGCAACAGGCATCCCGCTGCAGCCCAACGCCGCCGGTGCCACGTGAGTGCCGTGGCGTTCACCGAGGTGCCCTCAGCGGGCGACCAATTCAACGCGGCGGTTCTTCGCATAAGCCGCTTCGTCGCTGCCGGCCATGGCGGGGCGCTCCTTGCCGAAACTGGTGGCTTCCAGCTGGCCATCGGTGGCCCCGGCCAGGGTCAGCGCACGCACCACGGCCTCGGCACGCTTCTGGCCCAGCGACAGGTTGTATTCGCGACCACCGCGTTCGTCGGTGTGACCTTCAACGGCCAATTTCGCCGTCTTGTTGGCAGCCAGCACCTTGGCGTTCGCGTCGATCACCGGGCGGGCGTCGTCGCGCACGGTGTAGCTGTCGAAGTCGAAGTACACAACCTTGCCGGTACCGGCGAACACACCGGCGCCACCGTTGTTCGTCAGATCGACCGGGGTGACCTGCGATTGCGAGGTGCCGGTGGAGCTGGTGTCGCCACCCGTGCCAGCGCCGGTGCGCGATTCGACAGGCACGTTCTTGTCGTCGAGCTTGACGTTGGAGCCGCAGCCCGCCAGCGCCGCAGCGCACAGCGCGGCCCACAGCAGGCGTTGGGTCGGGCGAAAGTGAAGGGGGTTCGATCTCATGAAGTCTCCTTGAGGTGGTGAGAAATTATCAGCGGTAGATCAGTGGTGTTGCAACAAAGTGACCGCAAAGCGGATGGCCGAACGACATCAGCCATCAACGCCCGTAAGGGCCCCAGACCGGCTCGCGCACATCGGCCGACGACGAGACCAGGCGCGACCTGATCTTGCCGTCCAGCGAGGTGGTCAGCAACACGTCGCGGCCCTGTGCGCGTGAGGCGTAAATGATCGAACGACCGTTCGGCGCAAAGCTCGGGCTTTCGTCGTCGCTGGTGTCGCTGACTGACACCGGCGCGCCACCGGCCAGGTCCTGCACGTAGAGCCGGAACGCATTGCCCTCGCGCGCCACATAGGCCAGCGTGCGCCCATCGGGGCTGATCGCCGGGCTGATGTTGTAGCTGCCCGCAAAGGTGATGCGCTCGGCAGCGCCGCCACCCGTCGGAATTCGGTAGACCTGCGGGCCGCCGCTGCGGTCGCTGACGAAGTAGATGCTGCGGCCGTCGGGCGAGAACACCGGCTCGGTGTCGATGCCGATGCTTTGCGTCAGGCGGCGCACGTTGTCGCCGTGGCGGCCCATCAGGTAGACCTGCGAGCCGCCGTCGCGCGACAGCGTCACCGCCAGCGTCTGCCCGTCAGGCGACCAGGCCGGCGCACTGTTCGAGCCACGGAAGTTCGCGACCGCGCGCCGCTTGCCGCTGGCCGCGTCCTGCACATAAACAACGGCTTTCTGCGTTTCGAACGACACGTAAGCCAGTTCGCGGCCATCGGGTGACCATGATGGCGAGATGATGGGTTCGGCGCTGTTCAGCGCGATCTGCCCGCCCTCGCCATCGGCGTCGGCAATGTTCAGCGTGTAGCGCTTGCCCATCCGCGTGACGTAGGCGATGCGTGTCGAGAACACGCCCTTCTGCCCGGTGAGCTTCTCGTGGATGAAGTCGGCGATGCGGTGCGCCGCCAGCCGCAGGTCGGCGGCCACCACCACCGTGCTTTGCGCGCCCAGCTCGGTGCCCTTGACCACATCCCACAGCTTGAAGCGCACGTCATAGCGGCCATCGGCCAGCCGCGTCACCGACCCGCCGACCAGCGCATCGGCCGCCCGGCGCCGCCAGTCGGCCATCGCGGGTTGCGCGACCTCGTCGAGCACGCCAGTCGCGTCGACACCGCGAAACAGCCCGCTGCGCTCCAGGTCGGCGCGCACGATCTGCGACAGCGGCTGCGGGACGGCCTGCTCATTGCGAAACCCCGCCACCGCAATCGGCACCTGAGAGGCGCCAACCCCCGACATCTCGACCCGAAGCTGGGCCTGTGCCGCGGGGATGACCGTCAACCAAACCGCGAGGGCGGCCCAGGCGGCGGTGAAAAAGCGAGAGGCAACAGCAGTGATCGGACGCAACATGGGCGGTAGAAGGCGGGCTTTCAGGCCAGACGGAAGCTGCAGTGGCAGCCGCATCACACGGGCATGGGCAATGATAGAGGTGCGACAGGCACCGTCCACGGATTCGCCGCAGCGCGGGGAAGTTCCCTCGCCTCTACACCGAGTGCCCGAGGTCGTGGCGGGTCACGTCAGGCCGCCAGCGGTTCGCTCAGCAGGCTGTCGTAGCCCTTCCTGACCACCGCGTAGCACTCGCACGCGCGGCGCTCCAGCCCGCCGCGGTCGAGCACGGTGATGTGCCCGCGCGCATAGCGGATCAAGCCGGCCGCCTGCAGCTTCAGCGCCGTCTCGGTGACGCCTTCGCGGCGCACGCCCAGCGTGCCGGCGATCAACTCGTGCGTCATCACGATCTCGTTGCCGCCAAGCCGGTCCAGGTTCAGCAGCAGGCAGCGGCACAGCTGCTGGTCGATCGAATGGTGGCGGTTGCACACCGCCGTCTGCCCCATCTGCGTCATCAGGGCCTGGGTGTAGCGCAGCAGCACCTGCATGACCTCGGCGGAGCGTTCGAATTCGGCGCGCATCGCCTGCGCCTTCAGCCGCAGCCCGAAGCCGGCGCTTTGAACGACGGCGCGATTGCAACTCGACGCCCCGCCCATGAACAGCGACACGCCAACCACGCCTTCGTTGCCCACCGCGGCGATCTCGGTCGAAGCGCCATCCCGCGTCACGTTGAGCAGCGACACGATGGCCGTGGTCGGAAAGCAGGCATGGCTGGGCGACATGCCCGCTTCATGCAGCACCTGGCCCTGTTGCAGATCGACCCATTCGAGCTGCGGGAGCCAGCGCTGCCCTACGGAATCTGGCAGCCGCGCCAGCAGACGGTTCTTGCGGGCGCTCTGGCTGATGTCCAACGCGGCACTGCGCTGTGGCATCGGCATCGCAAGGCGGGGTGGAGGAGATACGCAAAGGCACTTCATGGAACGCAAGTGGCAAATGGCGTGCCGCATGTCGCCTGGATCTGCATCGCATCAGGATGTCCCATGGACAGCGACAAGCGCATAACATGGTCCATGAACCCACCCGCATCAGCCGCCTTCCTCGATCACCCTGGGGACTCCGCGCGGCGGCTGCGCGAAGGTGCAGCCGGTGCCGCCGTGGCGGCCCTTGGCGCACCCGCCGACTGGCCGGCCGAGTTGCGGCTGTTGACCGGCCTGATCCTCGGTGCCAGCGAAGCGATGTTCGTCGCGTGGGGCCCGCAGCGGGTTTTCTTCTACAACGACGCCTATGCGCCTATCCTCGGCTCGCGTCACCCGGCAGCGCTCGGTCAGCCTATTCAGCAGGTGTGGTCCGACATCTGGCCGACCATCAGCCCACTGTTTGATCGTGTGGATGCAGGCGACAGCGTGCAGATGGATGACCTGGCTCTGACCATGCAGCGCGACGGTCAGTCCGTCGACACGCATTTTTCATTCGGCTACCACCCGGTGCGTGACGACCGCGGTGCAGTGGTGGGGCTGTTTTGTGTTTGTCGTGAAACCACCATGCTGCGGCAAGAGCAGCGCCTGCGCGATGAGGCTCAGGCGCGGCTGTTGCGGGCTGAATCGTCCCGCCGCTTCAGCGAAGAGCGCTTCAAGTCAGCGGTGCAAGCGGTCGGCGTGATGTGGACCAACAACGCGCAAGGTGAAATGGTCGGCGAGCAGTCCGGATGGGCCGCCCTCAGTGGTCAAACGCGCGATCAATACCAGGGCTACGGCTGGGCATCTGCCGTCCACCCGGACGATGCAGCACCAACGCTGGCCGCCTGGAAGCAGGCCGTGGCCCAGCAGCGCAACTTCGAATGGGAGCACCGCGTGCGCAGCCCCGAGGGCCGCTGGCGGCGCTATGCGGTGCGCGCGGTGCAGGTGTTGGCCATCGACGGCACGGTGCGCGAATGGGTCGGCGTGCACATCGATGTGACCGAGGCGCGGCAAGCGTCCGAGGCGCTGCGCGAAGCCGATCGACGCAAGGACGAATTCCTGGCGATCCTCGCGCACGAACTGCGCAACCCGCTGGCGCCGATCCGCAGCGCGGCGTCGGTGCTGGGCCACCCGGGCCTGACGCCGGGCGAACTGGCCGCCAGCCGAGACATCATCAACCGGCAGGTCCGGCACATGGCCTGGCTGCTCGACGACCTGCTGGACATCTCGCGCATCTCGGCGGGCCGGCTGGAGCTGAGCCTGCGGGAGCAACCGCTGCGCGAGGTGGTGCAGGCAGCCATCGAGACCGCGCGACCGCTGCTCGACGAGAAGCACCACACACTGCACATCGACCTGCCGTCGCTCGATGTCGAGGTCGACGAGGTGCGCCTGTCGCAGGTGGTGGCCAACCTGTTGCTCAATGCGGCGAAGTACACCGATCCCGGCGGCCGCATCGACATCACCGCGCAGGTCGAGGCCGGTGAACTGGTGATCGCCATCCGCGACAACGGCGTCGGCATCACGCCAGAGCAGCTGCCGTATGTGTTCGACATGTTTTCGCCGCTGCGCAATGTCAGCCACCAATCGCAAGGCGGCCTGGGCATCGGGCTGGCACTGTCGCGCGGCCTGGTCGAACTGCACTGCGGGCGCCTGGCGGCGGCAAGTGCCGGGCTCGGCTGCGGCAGCACTTTCAGTCTGGTGCTCCCCGTCAGACGCACCGAGGCTAAGCCCCTGCCGATGGACAGTGCGACGACCCAACGGGCATTGGGCAGGCCAAAGCAGAACGCTGCGCTGTCGATCCTGATCGCCGACGACAACCACGATGCCGCCGACAGCCTGGCGATGCTGCTGAGCCTGGATCACCACGAGGTGCATGTGGCCAACGATGGCCCCAGCGCGCTCACACTGGCCGCTCAGGTGCGTCCGCAGGTGGCGCTGCTCGACATCGGCATGCCGGGGCTCGACGGCCACGAGGTGGCACGTCGACTGCGCCGCGAACCGTGGGGCGCCAGCATGCTGATCGTGGCACTCACCGGCTGGGGGCAGCAGGACGATCAATTGCGCTCGCAGGCCGCCGGCTTCGACCACCACTACACGAAGCCGGTCGACCCGCAGGCGCTGATCGACCGGCTGCAGGCCTGGCAACAGAGCCTCGTGCCTGCAGGCTGACGCACAGACGCCGAGGGCTGCCGCAGCGACCCGGGCAAGGCCGCGTCGCTGCGTGCGCCATCACGGCAACGTGGTGGTGTGGGCCGGTGTCAACGCCGTTGCAGGCCAATGACGTGGCGTCAGCGCGGCGCTCACAGGCACTGCGCTTCGCCTCGGGGCCGGGCGCACGCACGTCGCTCCCACACGCAACAGCGCGCGCAGCGGGTCGGCGTCGAGCTTGTCGAGCGCCAGCGCACGACGGATCAGCGGCTGGTCGCGCCGACAGCGGTAACGCAGCTCAGCGTGCCGGTCGTCGATGGTGACCAGCTCGAAGTACAACGGGTCTGCGCTGTGGTCGTCGGTCGAGATGCCGACACTGATGTGCTGCCACAGCGGTGCGCCGCACACCCGCGGCGGCATCTCCACCGCGCCGAACAGATGGACGGCAAGCACGCTGAGGCTGCGCAGGTAGAGCGTGCGGCCCGGCAGCTGCAGCCAATCCATGCGCTGCATTTCGAGTGGCATGCCGCTGTGCTGCAGTATCTGTATGCGAACCTGCGGCATGCGTTCACAGGGTGTCAGCAGGTAGCGTGGCCGGTCGGGCGTGCCGCGCTCGTAGTGAATCGCCATGTCGAGCGTGATCGGCTGGGGCCAGCGCTTGATCAGGTTCATGTCGGTATGCATAGACGGGTCTCCGAGGTTCACGCGACAAACCGCCGCCCGGTCCTGAAACGGCGACACGGCGCTGCCATGGATGTAACCAATGGCAAGTGACGTGCCGAAGGTCGTTTCTGCGACACGGTCAGGCCTGTCGCCGCCGCCGGTCGACGGCATCGATGCGCAGCAGCTGCCGGTATTTGGTGACCGTGCGTCGCGCCACCACCAGCCCCTGCTGCGCCAGCTGGCGGGTGATCTCGGCGTCGGACAGCGGCGCGTTGGGCGCCTCTGCCGCGATCATGTCCTTGAGCAGGCCACGGATGGCCGTGCCCGAGCAGGCGCTGCCGTTGGCCGTGACCATCACCCGCGAGAAGAAGTGCTTCAGCTCGAACACCCCCGTGGGCGTGGCGATGAACTTGTTGTTGGTGACCCGCGACACGGTCGATTCGTGGATGCCCAGCTCATCGGCAATCTCCTTGAGCCCCAGCGGCTTCATCGCCATCGATCCGAATTCGAGGAAGTGCCGCTGCCGCCTGACGATGGCCTCGGCCACATCGAGGATGGTCGAAAACCGCTGCTCGACGTTCTTCACCGTCCAGCGCGCCTCCTGCAGGTGGCCGGCCATGTCGGCATGGGCCGGGCTGCGGTGGCGCTTGAACAGGTCGGCGTACACCTGATTCAAGCGCACCCGTGGGATCACCGCCGGGTTCAGTTGCACCCGCCATTCGCCGCGCACCTTCTTCACCACCACGTCAGGCACCACATAAGCGATGCGCGTCGAGCTGAAGCGCCAGCCGGGCCGGGGGTCGAAGCGGCGGATGCGATCGCAGGCCTGCTGCACCCGCAGCGGGGTTTCATCGAGCGCACGTGCCAGCGCATTCACGTCGCGTGCTGCCAGCAGCGTCAGGTGCTGGCGCACGATGCGCCCGGCCAGCGCGCGCAGCTGCGGGCATTCGATCGTGGGTAATTGCAGCGCCAGGCAGTCGGCCACGCTGCAGGCCGCCACGCCGGCCGGGTCCAGTGCCTGCACACATTGCAGCGCAGCCTGCATCTCGGCCGGGCGCACCGGTGGGTCCAGCGCCACCAGCTCACACAACTCGACCAGCGGCGTGCGGAGGTAGCCATCGTCGTCGAGCGACTCAACGATGGCGCGCGCCATCCATCGCTCTCGGATGGCCAGTGGCTGCAGATCGAGCTGCGCATTCAAATGCGCATTCAGCGGTGTGTCGACCGCCATCAGGTCCAGCGCCGACAGCTCACCATCGCCGACCCCCCGTTGCGACGACAGGCCATCGATCTGCCAAAGATCGCGGTCGTCACCCAGGTCACCGGACAGCCCTTCGGTGTCGGAGGACATCGCGTTGTCGTCAAACGGCGTCGCTGGCGAGCATGGGGCCTCGGCGCGGTCACCATCGTTGCGCTCGGCATCGTCGCCCTCCGCCGCATCGTCCGCCGCGCCCTCGCCCTCCGCCATGCCGTCTTCGACCTCCAGAAACGGGTTCTGGCCCAGCACGTCGCGCACGGTGGCGGCGAAGTCCATCGACGACATCTGCAACAGCCGCACCGCATGCTGAAAGCGCGGCGACAGCGCCTGCACCTGACGGGTGTCGGTTTGAAAGCTCAGGGTCACCACAGTGCTGCTCCTCGTTGCGTTTGTGCAGGCCGTTCGCAACCCCCGTGCCGAGCCGCGCCAGGCGCGGCTGCCCCGGCAAGCCGCAGGCCCACGCGCCGCCCTGATCGGATCACCTTACCGATGCAGCGTGAATTACGGTAAATATTGCCGATCCGCGGCGCGCAGCCCCTTTCCGGCCCGACACCGCGGTGTTCGCTGGGCACACCGCTTGCTCAAGGGCGGGATGGATCTTGCGACCAGCCGCTCACATGCCACCCCGGCACGGCCTTGAGCGCAGACATCGATGAAGCCACCGCCCGGTGTCAGCGTGCGCCTCATCGCGTTGTGGCACGCCATCGCCACCAACGGGGCGTACCATCAAACGCTCCATCAGCAGCCTTCAGTGGACACGTCTATGGATAACAACGCGGGGGCCAGGCTCGCCGCCCCGCTGGCTCATCGCGTGAGCCCTGACGCCGATGCAGGCCGTGTCGCCGATGCGGTTGTCGTCGCTTGGCAGGAGATCGACGCGGCGTTGACGCCCATCGTCGGCCCGCGCGGCTTCGCGGCGCTCTACAAGCGCAGCGTCTACATGGCCGCGCAAGTCCACCCGTGGCTGATGGGCGTGCACGACAACGCGCTGGCCTCGGTCAATCTGGCCGATCTGAATGTGGTGTTCAAGCAGCAATCGTCTGCCGAGGCCGCAGCCAGCGCAGCCTTGCTTTTCAACACTTTCCACGACCTGCTGGTCAGCATGGTCGGACCTTCTCTCACCGAACGATTGCTGCGTTCCGTGTGGGCCACCGCTTCGGGTGGCCCCAACGCAAAGGACCCCACGACATGAGCACCAAAGTGACCATCAACCGCCTGGCCACCGGTGTGCCGGGGCTGGATGAGGTGCTGGGCGGCGGGCTGCCGGAATTCTCGTTCAACCTGATCGCCGGCCAGCCCGGCTGCGGCAAGACCACGCTGGCCCACCAGATCATGTTCGCGCTGGCCCGGCCCGAACGCCCGGCGCTGTATTTCACCGTGCTCGGCGAGCCACCGCTGAAGATGCTGCGCTACCAGCAGCAGTTCGGGTTCTTCCACAGCGAAGCGGTCAACACCTCGATCCGCTTCATCAGCCTGTCTGAAGACGCGATGGCCGGCGACCTCGACCGCGTGCTGCGCCGCATCGTCGAGGAGGTCACCGCCTACAACCCGGCGCTGGTGTTCGTCGACTCGTTCCGCTCGGTGATCCTGGCCAGCGAATCGCTGAGCCATGCGCCGAGCGCCCACAACAACCTGCAGCAGTTCGTGCAGCAGCTCGGCATGCTGATGACGAGCTGGCAGGCCACCACCTTCCTGATCGGCGAGTACTTTGTCGAGACCGACGCGAACCCGGTGTTCACCGTCGCCGACGGGCTGATCTGGCTGCGCCAGAGCGTGCTGCGCAACTCGGTCGTGCGCAAGATGGAAATCATGAAGATGCGCGGCCAGCCTACGCTGCCGGGCCTGCACACTTTCCGCATCGACAGCGGCGGTGTGCGCGTCTTCGCCCCGCCGAGCATGTTGCAGACGACACAGCTCTCCGCCCTGGTGGACGCCGCTGTGCAGGGGGTGGCACACACGGCGCCACAGCGCGCACTCACCGGCGTGCCTGCACTCGACGAGATGCTGGGCGGCGGCTTGCCGCGCGGCTATTCGCTGCTGGTGGCCGGGCCCTCGGGCTCGGGCAAGAGCGTGCTGGCCGCGGCGTTCCTGGCCGAAGGCGCGCGCCTCGGCGAGGCGGGCGTGATCGCCGTGTTCGAGCAGCACCCGAACCGCTCGCGCAACCGGGTGGTCGCCGATCTGATCGACGCGGGCCAGGTCGGTGTGGTGGACAGCCGCGCGCCCGATCTGTCGATCGACGAAATCATCGTGCTGCTGCTCGACGAGATCCACCGACGCCGTGCCACACGCGTCGTCATCGATTCGCTGTCGGGCTTCGAGCTGTCGGTGGCACCCACCTTCCGCGACGACTTCCGCGAGTCGCTGTCACGCCTGGTCAAGGCGATGACCGATGCGGGCGTCACGGTGCTGATGACCTCGGAGCTCGAAGACCGCTACAACGACCTGCGCTTCAGTCCCTATGGCACCGCCTTCATGACCGACGCGATCATCGTGCAGCGCTACATCGAGGTCGCCAGCCGCCTGCGCCGGGTGATGGCGGTGGTGAAGGTGCGCGCCAGCGCGCATTCAGACGAGCTGCGCGAGTTCACCATCGACGACAGCGGCATCGTCGTGGGCAGCACGATGGCCGATCACGAAGGCCTGCTGGGCGGCCGGCCGACCCGCACCAGCCGGCTGGAGCCGAATCGGTCCGATCCCTTGAGCGACGCTCGAGAACCTGCACGCTGACACGCCGGGCCGGAGTCCACCTGTGAATACCCCGGCGCCACCCCACGACCCAGACCCTGCGGCCACCAGCGCCACGCTGCTGTTGGCGGAGTTGCGCGCCGAGGCGGAGCAGACCCGCGTGGTGCTCGCGCAAGTGCATGCCCGACTCGCGGCCGCCACGCATCTGGACGCAGGCCATGTGGCCGACATCCTCGAAGCCAACGAGCAGTTGGTGATCGCGGTGCTGCAGGCGAAGACCGACGCCGAAGGCGCGATGCGCGCGCTGATGGAAGTCTCGCGCGTCGCCGAACTCGACGCGCTGACGCAGCTGCCCAACCGCCTGCTGTTTCTCGACCGCTTCACGCAGGCGATTGCCGGCAAACGGCGCCGCCAGGCCCGCATGGCGCTGTTGTTTCTGGACCTGAACCACTTCAAGCAGATCAACGACACCCTCGGGCACGCGATGGGCGACGAGGTGCTGAAGCTGGCCGCCCGCTGCATGGTCGAGTCGGTGCGGGCATCGGATACCGTCAGCCGCCACGGCGGTGACGAGTTCCTGATCCTGCTCGACGAGGTGGCGCAGGCCAGTGACGCAGTGGTCATCGCCGACAAGATCCACCTGGCGCTGGCCCGGCCCGCGCGCTTCGGCGAGCAGGTGCTGAGCCTGACGGCGAGCATCGGCATCGCCCTGTTCCCCGACGACGGCGATGAGGTGTACACGCTGATCGACCGGGCCGATGCCGCGATGTACCGCGCCAAGCGGCTCGGCCACAGCCACTTCATGTTCTTTGACCAGTGCAGCTTTGCCGACGTGGCGCCGCAGCCCGCGCCACCCGATTCGATGCCCCGACCCACCCCGCTGAGCGCCCACACGCCCGGCGAGCAAGACCCCCGGCACGCACAGCTGCAAGAGGCCAACGAGCAATTGCTGCTGAGCGCGCTGGATGCCAGGGACTCGCAGACCAGCGCCGAACGCGCGCTGCAGCGGCACACCGAGAACATGGCGCGGGCGGTGCACGAATTGCGCTCGCCGCTGATGTCCATCCGCACCGCTTCGGCGGTGATGAGCCGCAGCGACAGCCTGGAGCCGCTGTTGCCGCGGATGAATGCCGTCATCGAACGCCAGGTGGCGCAGCTGTCGCGCCTGGTCGGCGACCTGCTGGACGTGTCGCGGGTCAACGGCGGGAAACTGCGGGTGGAGCGACAGTCCGTCGACATGAAGCTGCTGATCGACGAGGTGACGGAGAGCTGTCGCCCGGCCATCGACAACCGACAGCAGCAGCTGGTGATTCAGGTGCCCACCGAGGCCCTGGTGCTCAGCGGCGACGCGATGCGCCTTGCTCAGGTGCTGCGCAACCTGCTCGACAACGCGTCGAAGTACACGCCCCCCTCCGGCCTCATCACCTTGACGATGGAGCCGCTGGGCGACAGCGTGGTGCTGACCATGCGCGACAGTGGCGTCGGCGTCAGCCCACGCATGCTGTCGCACATCTTCGAGCCCTTTGTGCAGGAGGCGCACGCCGCGGCCTTCAACGGCAGCGGCCTGGGCCTGGGCCTGACGGTGGTGCGCGAGCTGGTGGCTGCCCACGGCGGCAGCGTGGCTGTGCACAGCGAGGGCCCCGGCCGGGGCAGCGAGTTCACGGTGACGCTGCCGCTGCGGCACCCCAACGCAGCGTCAGCGCCGGGGGTGCCTTGACGCCTCGCCCACGAACGCGCTGCGCTGAGGCCTTCTCAGGAAGGCATCGAGTTTGGGGAAGAACTGTTCTGGAAGTTCGAAGTAGGGCAGGGCCCCGGTTCGGAACAGGTCGAAGCGCCAGTTGCTGCGCGCTTCGACCACGCCCTGGCTGCGATAGTCGGTGAAATCGCCCCGCACGCCGTGGCTCATCCACACCGGTTGCGTCAGCCGTTCGTACACGCGATGAATGTCGGCGCTGAACAAGCCGCCCGACATGAAATGCAACGGTGCGTAGCGGGCGCCGGGTTGCCTGGCGCTGCGCGTCTCGCAGGCCCACAAGGTTTCGTCGATGGCCTTGCTGCCCCAGGTGCGCTGCAAGAAATAGCGCACCACCGCGGGCCTCGTCAGCAAGCGAAACAGCGCCTCACTCCACAGCGGAAAGCTCAGCAATGCATGCAGCCCGGGAATGCGCCGCGTGCTGCCCGGTGCACCCCAGCGCGCCTTGTGACCATCGAGCCCGGTCGGGCTGACCAGCGCCAGGCGTTCCCAATCGGCGGGGCGCTCGACCGCCGCGCGGGCCAGAAACTCACCGCTCAGCGATACCGCGAGCCCGGCAATCGGCGCCATGTCACAGCGTCGACGAATTTCTGCGGACATGGCATGCACGGCATCGGTCATCAGGCGCGGCGAGTAGTGGCGATCGCTGCGCTCGCTGAAGCCGTAGCCCGGCAGATCCATCGCAAAGACGGTGCGACTGCTGCGGCAGTGGTTGAACAGGGGGCGCACCTCGGCCGCTGAGCCCGCCGCATTGACGCTGTGCAGCAAGAGCAGCGGCGGGCCTTGGCCGGCCACATAGCAGCTCAGCCCGTCGAAGGTGAAGCGTTCACCGGCCAGGGCAGGCGGGAAGTCGTTGGCGCTGGAGCTTGTCGACCCGGCAGATCGTTCGGTCGTCGCCGGAAACTGGGTGTTCATCGCGTGTCGTTGCCCAAGCGGTTGATGTGCAGAGCCTTTGGCAAACGACGTGCCACACAAGGGGACAACGCTGAACTCAATCAGCACCCTGCTCGCCGAGTAGTGCACCGCGCCGCACGGCCATCTGCGCGCCCAGCGCCTCCAGATCAGGGCTGCGCAGTCGGCGAAACAGCTGCCCCTCTTCGTGCGCGATGTGCCGACGGATCAAGTGCGCCAGCGCCCCCATCTGGCGCTCGAAATCATCTTGCGGCGGCGCGTGCGCCAGCGTGGCCTGAAGCTGCACCAGGATTTCGTCGTGGTCGAGCTGCGCACTGTCGCGCTCCAGCGCGCTGACCTTGAGCAGCGGGTAAAACAGCTCGCCCTCGATCTGCGAGTGCACCTGCAGCAGCGCCGCCAGACGCTCCAGGCAGCCGTTGCGATCGGCCGAAGGGGGCAGCCCGCGCTCGTCAACCGCCAGGCGCAGACAGTCACGCAACAGCGCCTCGATGCGCTGGTGGTCACCGCGCAACAGCTGCAGCGCGTCCTGAGTGGAAGGCGCCGCCGGCGAGACGTTGTCGAGGCTCATCTCAGACCGCGGCCGGTTCGAGCTCGCGTTCGTAATGACGGTGCCGCGCTATCGCTGTGATGAAGGCAGGCAGCCTCATTCCCGACTCGCCATCGACCAGCACCAGGCCCGGGTCGGCCGCGCCGCTGGCCAGTTGCAACGGCACACCGGCGGCTTGCAGCAATTGCGCACCCTCGCCCAGCACCAGCATCGGCTTGCAGTGGCGGTATTGCTCCTTGATGAAGTCGAGCACCTGCGCGCTGCCGGCCAGGCCCGTCAAGGCGGCATCGCCTGCGGGCACGACCACCGCGTCCCACAGCACCGAGGGCATGGCTTCGATGGAGGATTCGACCTCGATCTGATCGCCAGCGTCGCTGGTGATGCGACCCAGCCGCAGGCCGATGTAGCGCGGCACCGCCTGGGCCGCCAGCAAGGCGGTGTGCACGTCTTGCAGACTGCCCGCATCGATGCCATCGGCGACGATCAGCGCCACTCGGCGACCGCGTATGCCGCCGTCACCGGGTCGGGCAAACAGCGACAGCGCGGGCGACACCTCGACCTCGCTGTGAACCATAGGCTCGCGGGCCAGCGGCTGCGCCGGCGGCACGTCGAGGCCCAGCCCCGCAGCCACGCTGGCGGCCAGCGCCGGATCGACGTTGACCAGCACCGACACCATCCGCGTGCGGATCGCCGGCACGCCAACACGCGTCAGTTCGAAGCGGAACGCCGCGATGATGTGCTGCTGCTCGGTCGGCGTCTGGCTGCGCCAGAACAGCTGCGCCTGCGAGTAGTGATCGGCAAACTTCTCCGGCTTGCCGCGCACCTTGTCTTCGCTGACCGGCTGCGCGAACGACACGAAACCCGCCGCACCGGCCTGGAAGGGGCAGCCACCGCCCAGCGAGTTGGGCTCGTAGGCGACCCGGCCACGCGCGATGGCCTGGCGGTGCATGCCGTCGCGCTGGTTGTTGTGCACCTCGGCGATCGGCGCATTGATCGGCAGCTCGTGAAAGTTGGCGCCGCCCAGCCGCGAGATCTGCGTGTCTAGGTAGCTGTGGATGCGGCCTTGCAGCAGTGGGTCGTTGCTGAAGTCGATGCCCGGCACCACATGCGCGGTGCAGAACGCCACCTGCTCGGTTTCGGCGAAGTAGTTGTCGGGGTTGCGGTTCAGCGTCATCTTGCCGACCACGCGCAACGGGACCAGTTCTT